>CAMLNG010000051.1 GCA_946481195.1 uncultured Chromatiaceae bacterium | reverse complement strand
CAGCGCCATGGGCGACGGATTGCGGGCCTTTGATCACGGTCATGGAATCATGTAATTCCGGGTAGATATAAGCCGTTGGTGCATCCATGCGGAAATTACAGCCGCCTAAGATATTTTCACCATCAACGAGAATACCAAGGCGTGAACCCGCCATGCCGCGAAACACCGCGTCACCATCGGCGCCACCTTTACGGGTGACGGAAAACCCCGGAATCGTCTTCAGATAATCTGCACCATCATGTGCCGGCAATGGCTGACGTGGCGCTTTAGGGTCCATTACCAGCTGGCCGGGGCCGTTCAGCACCACGCCTGTGACCTGAACCCGTTCAATGTCTTTTTCCGCTTTGGCATCAGTAGCATGCGCCGCAGTATCCGCTAAAACAGTGGCCGGCACACAGAACAGGCTAAGCGCCAACGTCAGGCGGGATAACTTATACGAAGAGAGAAATGGATTCAGTGTAGACACGGCACATACCTTTTTTAAAAATGCATGTGCCTGATTTTACGGAAAAGTTCCGGTGGCCCCTATGTGGCAAATTGTCGCAGTCGCAATGATTCGGAGTCAATTCAGTGCTTTACAGCAGGATGTAGTCATTCCCCTGCACAGCTGGTGGATAGTCACCGGGCACCAGTTTGACATAACGCCCTGCGACCGCATCGATGGCGATGCAATCGTCAACGTCATACAGGTTATCTGTGTGCGGTTTATCCCACAGTTTCGGCATGCGTTGTTTGCCGAGTTGTTTTGCCTCAGCCGGATCTGTCGCGACCACCAGCAGATACTGATGATCTTCGCCAAAGCTGCCGGTGGTATAACCGCCAAGGTTGATAAAGTAGAGTCTGAGCTCGCCAGCTTTAGGCGCCACATCGCTAAACTGCAGCTGGTAGCCATCCACACCCTGCACCTGCCACCAGGAATCGATATGCAGGCCCTTTGCTGCGCCGAACCATTGCTGACGCAGCTGCTGATAGCAATCGCTCAGCTGTTCACCAAAAGCAAACACCACATCATGCACTTCGATTTTTGCTGCCGGGTGTTTGCCACCCAGCATGACCACAAACAACATCCATTGCCCTCAGTTGCTTAAGTTGACCTGCGGTCATGCTTATTGAAAACCGGCTGCAGGTCAACTCAGACAGGCTGGATCAGCTTTTGTTTTTGTTAAAACGCAGCGACTTGCTGAAGAACATGCCACTCTGACAATTGTTGTCTGGTGTCTCGCCGGGCGTCAGTACACGTAGCTGGTCGAAACTACCGGCGGGCAGCTTAGCCGTGATTTGCTGCTCAAACACTTGTGCGACTTTGCTGATCTCATCGCCATAACTGCTGATGGCGTCAATGTCGCCCTGATAGCTGTCTGTAATGTCTTCAATCCGTTCGGCGGTCATCCGGGTTTGTTCCAGCAGGGTTTCATCTGGCATCCGGTCGCGTTTGGTTTGCAGCTCAAGCTCTGCGCTCAGTTGCTCCATCTTGTCCTGGTGTGGCTCAAGCGCTTTGCTCATCTGGTCGAGCGGGATTTGCAGCTGCTCCATTTTCAGCTCGGCTTTTTTCAGGTCTTGCCAGGCGCTGAGTTCAGCTGCAGTGAGCGGGCGTTCGGACAGCAATTTACAGTCTTTCAGTACCTGCAGTTTATGTTCAGTCAATACCGACTGCCGGGTCGTTGAAGGTTGTGAGGTAACAGCAAAACTGCAGCTGCTAAACAGTAAAACAGCAACAGTGAAACGGTGAAAATGATGGCTTGGAATAACACGCTGATTGGTGGACTGCATAAAGACCTCGGGCTCTCAATGAATTGATGATGCTGGTTGGTCGCAGCTGCACGGAAAAAAGTTGGTTTAAACTGAGAAAAACTGCAGAAAGTTCCCGGCGAAATACTTCAGGGGATTTCGCCGGGCTGGTTTTAGCTGCTGACGCGTTTGTACAAGCGGTATTCCGGTTTCCAGAAATTGCTGTTGATTTTGCGCAGCAGGCGTTCGTCATCCATTTCTAAAGCGTGGCCTTGCGCCATGGCCATTTTTGCCACAGCAAAGGCAATTTCTTTAGATAACTCAGACAATTGCGTCAGTGGTGGCAGAATGCCGCCCTCGCCCGTGTTGGCCAGCGGTGACGCCGCAGCCAAAGTTTCACTGGCGACCCGCAGCATCTCGTCGCTGATGCGACGCGCTTTACAGGCCAGTACGCCAAGACCGATGCCAGGGAAAATGTAGCTGTTATTACACTGCGCTACCGGATAAGTTTTGCCTTTATATTCAATAGGTTTAAACGGGCTGCCGGTGGCGATAATGACTTCACCATCAGTCCATTCAATGATTTTTTCCGGTCGGGCTTCAATCTGTTTAATCGGGTTACTGAGTGGCATGATGATGGGCAGCGCGCAGTGTTTTTTCATCGCTTTGATCACAGCTTCAGTAAACAGACCGGCAACGCCGGATACACCAATTAAGATGTCCGGTTTGGCACAGTTCATTACATCCCGCAGCGAGGCATAATCACCGCTGAATGACCAGTGGCTGATTGCGGCTTTGGTTTGCACTAACGCTTGCTGGAAATCACGTAAATCTTCCATGCCTTCGGTCAGTAAACCATGGCGGTCCACCATAAAGACTTGGCCGCGCGCCGTCGCATCATCAATGCCTTCGCTGACCATCTGGCTAATCACCTGCTCAGCAATGCCACAGCCGGCCGAACCTGCACCAACAAACACCACTTTTTGATCAGAAAGTTTCACGCCTTTCGAGCGGCAAGCTGCCAATAAAGTACCGACAGTGACAGCGGCAGTGCCCTGAATGTCGTCATTAAAACAACAGATCTGGTCACGGTAGCGCTTCAGTAACGGCATGGCGTTCGGCTGAGCGAAATCCTCAAACTGCACCATGGCTTCCGGCCAGCGGCGTTTGACGGCCTTGATAAATTTGTCAACGAATTCATAGTAGTCGTCACCGCTGATGCGGCGATGGCGGTTGCCCATGTAAAACGGGTCGTTCAGCAGTTTTTCGTTGTTGGTGCCGACATCGAGGCATACCGGTAAGGTATAAGCCGGGCTGATGCCGCCACAGGCGGTGTAGAGTGACAGTTTGCCAATCGAAATCCCCATGCCGCCAATGCCCTGGTCGCCCAGACCCAGCACACGTTCGCCGTCGGTGACCACAATAACCTTCACTTTTTTCTTGGTCGCGCTGCGCAGCACATCGTCGAGCTGGTCGCGATCGCTGTAAGAAATAAACAAACCACGGGCGCTGCGGTAAATATCAGAGAAGCGCTCGCAAGCGTCGCCAACCGTGGGTGTGTAAATGATCGGCAGCATTTCTTCGAGATGGTTTTGCAGCAGGCGATGAAATAAAGTTTCATTGTTGTCCTGCACCACCCGCAGATAGATGTGTTTGTTGATTGGCTCTTCAAACGAAGAATACTGCATATAAGCACGGGCGGCCTGCTCTTCGATGGTCTCGTACCGCGGCGGCAACAGGCCTGTCAGGTTAAATGCAGCGCGCTCTTCGCGGCTGAAGGCACTGCCTTTATTCAGTAGCGGAGTTTCTAATAACGCGGGGCCGGCGTAGTGAATGTACAAAGGGGTGTTATCTGCTTGACTCATAATATTCCCGGAAATGGCGGCCATCTGGCGAAAAGTGGGCGGATTCTACCGCTGTTCTGACCCTGTAGTAAAATTTCAGACAACTGGTCGGACATTTGCGGCTACCGGTGGCTGCAGGCATTTTGTTGTTGGTGCACCACCTTTTTCGTATATCTGACTTTATCGTTTAAATTTGGTTTCGAGGATCACTGATGAATTAGTCCGTTCTACACCGTCCAGATCACCAATCTGATCAAGTAAATGGCTGAGCTGTTCGGTACTTTGCGCCTGGACCACGGCAATCAGGTCATATTCGCCGCTGATGGCATAAAGTTCAGCGATTTGGGGGATTTGCTTCAGCTCGTTATTGGTTTTGACCGTCAGTTTTTGTTTCACTTTAATCGACACATGCGCCGACACTAAAGATTTGGTGTAGCTGTCGCCATAGTCCAGCACGTAACCGCGAATGACGCCGGTTTGCTCCAGCCGGGCGATGCGGGTCTGTACCGTCGAGCGGGATAAATCTAACAGCCGCGCCAGATCAGACACGCTGGCCCGCGCGTTGGTGCGCAGCAGCGCTAACAGTCTTTCATCTTCTTTGCTTAGCATTTTGCTAAAACACTCCGTCATTATGGTAAAACAAATCGTACATTTGCTGATTATGATACTGCAGTTTGACGACCCTGCCCAATATAATAACGTAATACCGCCCCGGAATGCCGCATGCCTGCACAGTACCAGCAGTTAGCACAGTAACACCGGGGCTTCAAAAAGCCGCTTTAGACGGCGACAGCACTCACGAGGAATTCGCAATGCAATTAACCCGCGCCCTGTTTGATGAAGTTATGGTCCCCAACTACGCCCCGTCGCCGATTATTCCGGTACGTGGCCTCGGCTCCCGCCTGTGGGACCAGCAGGATCGCGAGTTTATCGATTTTGCCGGCGGTATCGCCGTCAACTGTCTGGGCCACTGCCATCCGGTGCTGGTCAAGGCGCTGACCGAACAAGCCAATAAGTTATGGCACTTATCCAATACTATGACCAACGAGCCGGCGCTGGCTCTAGCGCAGCGTCTGGTTGACACCACTTTCGCGGAAAAAGTTTATTTCGCCAACTCAGGCGCCGAAGCCAACGAAGCAGCGCTGAAGCTGGTGCGCCGCGTTGCACTGAACAAATTCGGTGCAGAGAAATCCCAAATCATCGCTTTTAAAATGGGTTTCCACGGCCGCACACTGTTTACTGTGACTGTCGGTGGTCAGCCGGCTTACTCTGACGGCTTCGGGCCAAAACCAGCCGATATTGACCACGCCGAATACAACAATCTGGATAGCTTAAAAGCGCTGATCTCGGATCGCACCTGTGCTGTGGTGTTAGAGCCACTGCAAGGCGAAGGCGGCATCATCAGCCCCAGCAAAGAATTCATTCAGGGCGTGCGTGAACTCTGTGACCAGCACAATGCGCTGCTGGTATTTGATGAAGTGCAAAGCGGTGTTGGCCGCACGGGCGAGCTGTATGCTTATATGGGCCTTGGCGTCACGCCGGACGTGTTAACCACAGCGAAAGCGCTGGGCGGCGGCTTCCCGATTGGCGCTATGCTGACCACTACAGAAATTGCCAAACATTTAGTTGTTGGCACCCATGGCAGTACTTATGGCGGTAACCCGCTGGCCTGCGCCGTAGCGCTGGCTGCTTATGACACTGTCAACACGCCGGAGGTGTTAAACGGCGTCAAAGCCCGTGAGAAGCTGTTTAAAGACGCGCTGCATGCTATCAACACCAAATACCAGGTGTTCAGTGAAGTACGCGGTCAGGGCCTGCTGATTGGCGCTGCGCTTAATACCGAATGGGCCGGCAAATCACGTGATTTTATGCTGGCTGCGGCCGAACAAGGCCTGCTGGTGCTGATGGCCGGCTACAACGTGGTGCGTTTTGCGCCGTCGCTGGTCATTCCGGAGCAGGACATTCTGGACGGTATGGCACGTTTTGAAGCGGCCATTGCCAAACTGGTCGCAGCACGCGGCTGATCTATGACTTTACAGACCGGTGCCTGGCGCCGGCTTTGTTCAGGATGTAAACAATGTTATTGATCCGCCCTATTACCCAAGCCGATTATCCGGCGCTGATGCAAATCGCCATCGAGTCCGGTGCCGGTTTCACTTCGCTGCCGGTCAACGAGCAAAAGCTGAAACAAAAAATCGCCCATTCTGAGCACAGTTTTGGTATCGATACCGAGCAGCCCGGCAATCAGGGTTATTTATTTGTACTGGAAGACACAGAAACCGGTGAAATTTTAGGTACCTCCGGCATTGAAGCCTCAGTGGGGCTTACCACGCCTTTGTATCATTTCCACAAAAGTACTGTGGTGCATCACAGCAACGAGCTGAACGTCTATAACCCGGTGGAAGTGTTGACCATGTGCAACGACTACACCGGTGTGTCAGAGATTTGTACGCTGTTTTTGCGCGAACCTTACCGCAGCGGCATGTACGGCAGGTTTTTATCCAAAGTCCGGTTTATGTTTATGGCGGAGCACCCAAAGCGTTTCTCGAAAATCGTGATTGCTGAGATGCGCGGTGTCGCTGACGAAAACGCCCTGCCACCGTTCTGGCAATGGCTGCAGTCTTATTTCTTCAGCATCGATTTCCCGACCGCCGACCATATGATTGGCATCGGCAATAAAGGCTTTATCGCTGATTTGATGCCGCGCCATCCGATTTATGTATCGTTGTTGCCAAAATCAGCGCAGGACGTGATAGGTCAGGTGCATGTCAACACGGCGCCGGCGCTGAAACTTTTAGAAAATGAAGGTTTTATCCACCGTGGCTACGTGGATTTGTTCGACGCCGGCCCGACTGTGGAAGCGCAGCTGAAACAAATCAAATCAGTACGCAGCAGTCATCGCATCAAAGTGGCGATAGGTATGCCGGCTGAAGGCCCGACACTGGCGATCTCCAATCCGCAAGTGGCTGGTTTTCGCGCCACTATCAGCAATCAGGCGCAGCTTGATGGTGATGTGTTGATTATCACCCAGGCTATCGCCGATGGCCTGCAAGTCAATGCCGGCGATGAAGTGCGTTATTTAAATCTGGACAGAGGTGCCAAATGAGTCAGGCAACAAGCGTTATTCAGGGTTTACAGCTCATCGACGGCAAATGGCAGCAAGGTGCAGGCGCTTTATTTCAGTCAGTTGACCCGGCGACTAACCAGGTGATTTGGCAAGGTCAGGCGGCAGATGAGCAGCAAGTACAGCAGGCCTATCAGGCGGCCCGCCGTGCGTTCTACAGCTGGTCTGCCCGACCGCTTTCTGAGCGTATTGCCATTGCCGAAGCTTTTGCCGAACAGCTCAAAGCCAACACTGAAGCCTTAGCGCGCACTATTGCGCTTGATACCGGAAAGTCTTTGTGGGAAAGCCGCACTGAAGTGGCGGCGATGATTGGTAAAATCGCTATTTCAGTCAAAGCCCAGCAGGAACGCACCGGCACTGTAGAAAATCCGATGCCAGGCGCCCGTGCTTTTATCCGGCATAAACCGCATGGTGTAGTGGCCGTGTTTGGCCCATACAACTTTCCGGGGCATTTACCGAATGGACATATAGTGCCGGCGCTGATCGCCGGTAACACAGTGCTGTTTAAGCCATCAGAACTCACGCCTTTGGTTGCACAGCATACGCTGGAACTGTGGCAGGCCGCCGGTTTACCGGCCGGTGTACTGAATTTACTGCAAGGTGAAGTGGCGACCGGTAAGGCCATTGCCAATTTAGCGGGCATTGACGGCTTATTTTTCACCGGCAGTTCGAACACCGGGCATTTGTTGCACAAACAATTTGCCGGTCATCCCGGCAAAATTCTGGCGCTGGAAATGGGCGGCAATAATCCGCTGATCGTCAAAGACGTGGCTGATATCAAAGCTGCAGTGCATGACATTATTCAGTCGGCTTTTATCACCAGCGGTCAGCGTTGCACCTGTGCCCGGCGGTTGTTTATCGAACAATCCGCCAATGGGGATGCCATTTTGGCGGCATTAGTGGCTGCAACCAAACAGTTAGCCGTTGGTGCGCCTTTTGCCGAAGTGCAGCCGTTTTATGCGTCGATGATTAGCAGCAAAGCCGCTGCTGGCATGGTCAAAGCACAGGCTGACATTGAAGCGCTCGGCGGTGTGTCTTTAGTGCGCCTGACGCAGCTCGACCCGGCCCTGGGTTTTGTCACGCCAGGCATTATCGACGTGACGCACGCTGCTGCGTTACCGGATGAAGAACATTTTGGCCCGCTGTTAAAAGTGTACCGTTACAGTGATTTTCATGCGGCGATTGACGAAGCGAATAACACCAGCTTTGGATTATCTGCCGGTTTGCTGGCGGACAGTGCCGCCGATTATCAGTTGTTCTTTAGCCGTATTCGTGCCGGTATCGTCAACTGGAACAAACCTATTACCGGTGCTTCGAGTAGCGCGCCTTTTGGCGGAATTGGCGCCAGCGGCAATCACCGCGCCAGTGCTTATTACGCGGCGGATTATTGCGCGTACCCGGTGGCGTCGGTCGAAGCTGACACAGTCAGTCTGCCAGCGACATTAAGCCCGGGCCTCAGTCTCTGAGCCCGGATGCATAAAGTTAAAAAGTTTTAGCAAGATCAAAGTAGTTCCGGCCGCAGCGCTTTAAAATATGCGGCCTTAGCAGTAAATAACAGGCAAACCCATGCATAGCAATTTTAAAGATTTATTCGCCGCTCTGTGGCAAGACTACGTACAACTGACCCCTTCTGCAGAGAAGATCCACGCCCTGCTCGGCTCAGGTCAGCAGGATGATGTGATCAACGACCATATCGCGCTGCGTACATTTAATCTGGATAAAGTTGGCCTCGACAAACTGGCCGCACACTTTATTGCTGTGGGTTACAAAGAAGCTGGCGAATACCATTTTGAAGCGAAAAAGCTCTATGCCAAACATTTTGAGCATCCGGACCCTACAGCACCAAAAGTGTTTATTTCTGAACTGCTGGTAGAAAAATGTTCGCCAATGCTGCAGCAAGCGGTGCAAAAGTTAGTCGAGCAAATTCCGGTAGAAGCCGTGACTGCAGAGAATTTTATCTATTCAGGCCGGCACTGGAACATTGACCAGGCGACTTATCGCTTGCTGCTGGAAGAAAGCGAATATGCCGCCTGGATGGCAGTCTGGGGTTTCCGCGCCAACCACTTCACAGTGTCAGTCAATGCGCTGCAGAATTTTACCACGCTTGAAAGTGTCAATCAGGCGTTAAAAGATGCGGGTTTCCCACTGAATACCTCAGGCGGCGAAATCAAAGGTTCAGCCGACGTGTTGCTGGAGCAATCCTCAACGCTGGCTGATGAAGCTGAAGTTGCTTTCACTGACGGTGTGTTATCGGTACCAAGCTGCTTCTATGAATTCGCGCTGCGTTACCCAACCGCAGACGGCTCGCTCTACACTGGTTTTGTTGCGGCTTCTGCCGACAAGATCTTTGAAAGTACCAACGCCAGATAACGCGCCAGATAACGCGCTTGCGAATGCGAACCCCGGCCGGTCACATGCCGGCTGACGGGCGCCTACGAATGCTCACTGAGGTTGAAAACTCAGAGCATCCCGACCACAGGTTTGAGCTGCCGGGGGGCAGTTTGCCTGTTGGTCTTTAAGAATTCACCTCAAGAGTGTGTCAATTGAAGTGAAGATGTAGAAAACGCAGCGGGCCTTCGGGCCCGCTGTTTTTTTACATTAAAAATCCCCGCTTTGCATCCAGCGCTGGCAAGCTAACCAGAATTCAGCAGCTGCTGAGTGATCAAATCCGCTGGAATGCGGATTGATAAATCCATGCCGTTGCGGCCAATACTGTTGTCGAACATTGCCGGATTGACTGAGCTGTTGCTGCAGTGCCACTACATCAAAATGACTTTCATCAGTCCACAGACAAGTCACCGGCCAATGCGGCGTTAATTCAGGATGTTGCCGGATTTGGCCGCCGTAGCAAAGTAGCGCCTGGCCGATGGTGCCGGCACAGTCAGCGCTACTTAACGAACACCAGAGTGCAGCAGCGCCGGCACTAAACCCAAGTACCAGATCCGGTTGCAGCGCGGACAACGCCTGGTGCACCTGCTGCTGATACCGCTCGAGGCCACCGTGCAGTAAAAATGCCTGATAAGCCAGCTGGTCATCCGTAAACACTGCCAGGGTTTTGCGGCAGCTGTCTGGCTGACATAGTGTGAGCTGCAACTGCCCGCTCAACATTGCCGGCAGTTGTGTCAGCACTTGTTGCAGGGCTGGTGTTGCACCAAAGATATCGGTGGCAACCAGCAGGCGGCGATAGCTTTGCATCTGGCTTAAAACTGATTCAGTGGCAGTTTCAGATAACGGATACCGTTCGCTGAGGCTTCGGGTAATTCACCGGCCTGCATATTCACCTGCACCGAGGGCAGCAGCAGTTTCGGCATGCTGAGAGTGGCATCGCGGCTGGTGCGCAGTGTGACAAATTCTGCCTCAGTACGGCCTTGTCCGACATGGATATTCTGAGATTTTTGCGCACCGACTGAAGTTTCATTGGCGACATCAGGCCGGCCCGGTGCGCCGTAATCGTGACACATCAGCATGCGGGTATTATCCGGCAGCGTAAAAAGCTTTTGGATAGAACGATACAATGTTGCGGCGTCGCCGCCGGGGAAATCACATCGCGCGGTACCATAATCCGGCATAAACAAAGTGTCACCAACAAACAACAAATCGCCGATGAGATAAGACACACAAGCCGGTGTGTGACCTGGTGTATGCAACACCCGGATGGTCGTGGTACCCAATGCCAAAGTAGCGCCATCGGCCAATAACAGGTCAAATGGCTTGCCGTCAGCCTGTGTTGGCAGCGCAAACAGCGCGCCAAATACTTGCTGTACGCGACAAATCTGGTCACCTATCCCCACAGGCACAGGGCTGCCGCTGATCTTTTTCAGCGCTGCAGCGCCACTTAAGTGGTCGGCGTGAACATGGGTTTCCAGAATGTAGTGCAGCCGCAGTTGTTGCCTTTGAATGTCCTGCGCAATTCTTTCAACACCTGTGGTACCGGTGCGTCCGGAAGCTGCATCAAAGTTCAGTACAGCGTCAATGACTACGGCAGCTTTACTGCTTTGGTCCCAAACTAAGTAACTAAAAGTATTAGAATCTTTGTCGAAATAACTGAGAAATTGTAACGATGACATTTTGGTCCCGCCTGAATGCATATCGCAGTACATAACTGGCAAAACTATATCAAAATTATTCTATAGCCATAAGTGCTAGATATATACATAAAAGTTATAACGCTGATATTGGTTGGTAAACCAACAATTAAAACAAATTAGCCATCTAAACGTCTTTGGTGTCACAAATCTGTCATCTATTCCACCTAAGCTCTGCGCGATCCCCGCCGACGGGCTGATTTGATGGTGGAACAACGCAAATGAAAATTGCACAAAGACTGATGTGGGTAATGGGTGGTACAACAATTGGTGCCATGGTACTGGCTGTTGCGATTAGCAGTTCTATTGCCGGAAAAAAAGCAGAGACCGCGCTCAGTGACAGTATTGAGCAACGTTTCCTGGCTGTTGCGACCGGCCGGCGTCAGGCACTGACCCAATATATGGACCAACAGCGTGACCTGTTACAAAGTCTGGCATCCAACCGCATGACACAGGAAGCCGTACAGGCGCTGAAAAATCCTTATCAGTCGTATCGTTACGAAGTGGAAAATCCCGGTGTTGATGCCTTGCGAGCCGAGGTGGGGCAATGGTATCAGCAGCGCTACCTGCCTCTGGCCACCGGTTTTGGTGCTAAGCCTGCAGTGTCTGCATGGCTGGAAAAAGCCTCGTTAGAAACTTTACTGTTACAGCGTTATTATCTGGTGACCAATCCAAACAAGCCGGCGGAACTTGCCAAAATGACCGACCGCGCTGACGGCTCTGTTTACGGCCAGCAGCATAAAAGATTTCATCAGAGCTTCCGGGAGCTGGTGACCCGCCTGCACTATGACGACCTGTACCTGGTGGATGCACAGTCGAAAGCAGTGTTGTATTCCGTCAATAAAGGGCCCGCGTTTGCAACGTCACTGCAAAATGGTGCCTTTGCCAATACAGCACTGGCGACTTTGGTTTCGCAAGTGATTAAGCAACCAGCGCTCGGCTGGCAAGTATCGGCAGCTGCACCTTTTAGCGCTAAGTTTGACGAGCTCACGCTGTTTATGGCCGCCCCGGTGTTAAACCCGCAGGATCAGAAACTAAACGGCGTGCTGGTGTTGCAATTACCACTGAGCACTGTCAGCGCTTTGATGTCTGATCAGCAAAACTGGCGTGAGATTGGTTTGGGTGATTCCGGCGATAGTTTTTTACTCGATAGCAGTGGCCAGCTGTTGACCACACTGCGAAACGCGAGCCAACCAACTCTGGCAGCCGCGGAAATCAGCCAGTTGCTACAGGGCAAGCAACAAAACCGGCAGATTGTCGGCGCTGATGGCGAGGACTATTTACAGCGCACCGAAGCAGTATCGCTTGGTGGTCAGCCAGTGCTGCTGGTCACGCAGCAGCAAACTGCTGAGCTTTATCAGTCACTCAGAGGCCTGCAGCAACAACTGTGGCTTAGCAGCGCCTTCACTGCGATTGTCCTGGGGATTCTGCTATTCTGGCTGACTCGCCGGCTCGGTGTTGGTATTGCCAAACCACTGGAGCAGTTATCTGGGCAGCTGATGCAGGCAGCCGAACAGCAAGACCTCAGACAGCAATTTGTGCCGCAACGTGATACCGAACTGAGTCAAACCGCTGCAGCATTGCAGCAGCTATTTAGCCGGTTATCGGCACTATTGCGGGGAGTGCAGCAGGCCGGCCAGCACAGCAAAGAGCTGGCCGCACAGAATCTGCAAATCAGTATGCGCAGTAAAACTGCGGTGTATCAGCAAAAAGCAGCGTTGACCCAGCTCGATGTAGAGGCTGCTCAGGCATCGGCAGCACTGGCGCAATTGCAGCAACAAATCGCGTTAGCCAATGACGACGCGGCCCTGACCCATCAGCAGGCTGTTTCCGGCGAAGACAGCGTCAAATCGCTTAATCAACAGATTGGCCAGTTGGCAGAACAGGTCCGGCATTCAGCAGGCAGTATGCTGACGTTGGATAAAGCCTCGACCGACATTATGCAGGTGCTGGAAACTATCCGTGGCGTGGCAGAACAAACTAACTTGCTGGCATTAAACGCGGCAATTGAGGCCGCGCGTGCAGGTGAACATGGCCGTGGTTTCGCTGTGGTCGCTGATGAAGTCAGACGATTGTCGGCCAATACCGCAAATGCAACGGCAGAAATTCAGACGATGCTGAACCGGCTGGCAGGTTCAGTGGCTCAGACCCGTCAAGGGCTTGAACAGGAACAACAAAC
>CAMLNG010000050.1 GCA_946481195.1 uncultured Chromatiaceae bacterium | reverse complement strand
CAACGCGAAACCGCCGAACGTTTAGAAGACAACATCCAATCACGCACACTGGAGTTGCAGGTTGCCCTGACCGAACTGGCGGAAAAAAACCGCGCGCTGGAAGAGCAAAACACGCTTGATGCTTTAAGTGGCGTGCGCAACAGGGCTTATTTTGATAAAAAAATCCAGGCCGAGATGAAACGCAGCCGGCGTGAACAGCGCCCGCTGGCACTGGTAATGCTGGACATTGACCACTTTAAACAAATTAACGACCAACACGGCCATCTGGCCGGAGATGCAGTGATCCGCGGTGTGGCACAGCGTATTCAGGCGTTGCTGAAACGCTCCAGTGACCACGTCTGCCGCTATGGGGGTGAAGAATTTGCTCTGATTCTGCCCAATACCGATGCCGACGGTGTGGTCGCACTGGCAGAACAAATTCGCGAAGCTATTGCCGACACACCATTTGAGACCGAAATAGGCGAGCTTGCCGTACAGATCAGCGCCGGGTGTTATGCAGTGGTCGCAGAATCAGGGATGGTCAGCACAGATTACATTCAGGCCGCCGATCGCGCTTTATATCAGGCCAAACAACAAGGGCGTAATCAGGTACAATTGGCACCCGCACCGGAGCCCGATGCTGAATCTGAGCCCGGTGATGCTGCCCCTGAGCCAACCGAAGGAACTGCGGATGAACCCGAACTCTAGTTATTTCCCTGCCGGCCGGATGCGTCGGATGCGTGCCGACGATTTCAGCCGCCGGCTGATGGCTGAACATCAGTTAACCGTCAACGACCTGATTTACCCGATGTTTATTATCGACGGTGACAATAAACGCGAAACTATCGCTTCGATGCCTGGTATTGAACGGCTGACGCTGGACCTGCTGCTTGAAGAAGCACGGCAATTAGCCGACTTAGGCATACCGGCTATCGCTATTTTCCCGGTGACCGCGGCTGACAAAAAATCTTTAGAAGCAGAAGAAGCCTGGAACCCGGACGGGCTGGCACAACGCGCGGTACGCTTGCTGAAACAGCACGTGCCTGAACTTGGTGTGATAACCGATGTCGCGCTGGACCCTTTTACCACACATGGTCAGGACGGCATCATCGATGACAAAGGTTATGTGGTCAATGACATCACCACAGATGCGCTGGTGAAACAGGCGCTGTCGCACGCCGCAGCTGGTGCTGATATCGTGGCACCTTCTGACATGATGGACGGCCGTATTGGCGCTATCCGCGAAGCGCTGGAAGCTGAAGGTTATGTCAACACGCGGATCATGGCTTACTCGGCCAAATATGCATCCAGTTATTACGGACCTTTCCGCGATGCGGTAGGCTCAGCCGGGAACTTAAAAGGCGGCAACAAAAAGAATTACCAGATGGACCCGGCCAACAGCAACGAAGCCTTGCGTGAAGTGGCGATGGACCTGGAAGAAGGTGCCGACATGGTAATGGTCAAACCCGGTATGCCTTATTTAGATATTGTCCGCCGCGTCAAAGACGAATTTGGCGTGCCGACTTTTGCCTATCAGGTCAGCGGCGAATATGCCATGCATGTGGCCGCCATTCAGAACGGCTGGCTGGCCGAAAAACCGGTGGTGATGGAGTCCTTATTGGCGTTTAAACGCGCCGGCGCCGATGGCATCCTGACGTATTTCGCCAAGAAAGTGGCGATCTGGCTGAAAGAACAGTCGGTGTGATCCTCCGTCAATAAGACAAAGGCCGCAATTGCGGCCTTTTTGTTATTCATCACAAAGTGTTAGCGCACTTGTAACTGCCAGCCGGCAGCTTGCTGGTAAGCCACTTCCTGTTCCAGCTCTGCCCGCATCAGCGGATGTTGTTCCAGCCAGCCTTTAGGTAGCGCCACGATTAATACTTCCGCCTGCGCACTGATCTGCACTTCAGGCAGTGCCTCATGTTTACGCCGCATCGACAGGATGACTGCCAGCCGCAATAAACGGGTCAGCCGCACCGCTAACAACACCGACGTCATCGTCTGGCGGGCAATAACATCGCGCTGAATGTCAGAACGGTGATTAAACACCAATGCCATCAGTAACTGTTGCTGGGCACGGGTAAAACCCGGCAGTTCGGTATGACTGATAATGTAGGCGCCGTGATGGTGGTGATTTTTGTATTCAATCAGCAAACCAAGTTCATGCAATAAAGCGCCGGCCCTGAGCATACTAAGGCCTTCAAACTTAGCCAGATTCCACTGGTCCTGCAGCTGATTTGCCAGCTGCAGTGCCATTTCGGCGACGCGGTTGGCATGCTGCTGGTCGATGTAATAACGCACCATCAGACTGGCAATAGTGCGGTTTCGCACGTCCGTATGTTGCAGCTGCGGCAGCATGCCGTACAAAATACCTTCACGCAGCGCACCGCCAGACAACGTCATGCCAGGAATATGCAGCTGCCGAAACAAGCCGATTAAAATGGCCAGGCCCGAGGCAAATACCTGCTTGCGTTCCTGCGCCAAACCGACAATATCGAGTTTGTCGATTTGGCCACAGGCAATACTCTGCTGCATGATGGTTTCCAGACGCGCCAGCGAAATCACTTCATCCATGCCCTGACCGACCAGAATTTCCTGCATCGCCTGCACTGTGCCGGATGCACCGACCGATAGCTGCCAGCCGGTACTGAGAAATTGCTGCGCGACACTGGCGGTTTCAGTTTCAGCCGCCGCTATTGCTGCATTAAAATTGTCTTCACTGAGCAAACCATCGCTAAAATAGCGATCAAGATAAGTGACGCAGCCCATATGCAGACTGGCCAGATGCAATGGCGCAAATCCGTGACCTATCACCATTTCGGTTGAAGCGCCGCCGATATCAATGACCAGCCGGTTGCTGTCAGAGCTGGATGTGTGTGCCACACCCAAATAAATCAGCCTTGCTTCTTCTTCGCCGGAAATAACTTCGATGCGGTGACCAAGAATTTTTTCTGCTTCCGTCAGAAAAACTTTGACGTTATGGGCGAGACGTAAGGTAGCGGTACCAACGATGCGGATGTTTTGAGAAGGAATGTCCTGCAGCCGCTCTGCAAACAGCGACAAACACTCCCAGCCGCGGGTCATGGCTTTTTTACTGAGGACCAGGCTGTCATTCAGACCACTGGCCAGACGCACTTTGCGTTTGACCCGGCCTATCACCTGCACGCTGCCGCCAACAACTTTCACCATCAACATGTGAAAGCTGTTGGAGCCGAGATCAATCACAGCATAGATATCCTGATGCTGTGTGCTCGCCGGCAGGACAAAGCCGGTTTCAACGAGGTCGGGTGCGAGCTGGTCTTGGTCCATTCGGAGTTCCACGGCCACCGGTGCGGCTCTGACCTGGTCTTGGTTGTCCCATTCGGCGCCGTACACGCGGCTTAGGCACCACTAAATCAGTCAGCAGCGCACTGGCGTCGTATTGCGTGACCGGAATGGAATGCTTGATATAGTCTTCAATCGCAGTCAGATTCAGTGCATAACGTTCGCAGGCGAAACTGATGGCCTTGCCGCTTTCGCCGGCACGGCCAGTCCGGCCAATGCGGTGCACGTAATCTTCGCAATCGTCCGGTAAGTCAAAGTTAAACACATGACTGACTTTCGGAATATGCAGACCACGGGCCGCGACGTCGGTCGCCACCAGAATATCCAGCTTGCCGCTGGTGAAATCGTCGAGAATTTTCAGCCGTTTTTTCTGGATCACATCGCCGGTCAGCATACCAACGCGATGGCCGTCGGCTTCCAGCCAGGCGAAAATGTCTTCGCACCAGTGTTTGGTATTGGCAAACACTATGGCTTTGTCCGGCCATTCTTCTTCCATCAGCGATAACAACAACGGAATTTTGTGCTCGCTCGACGGATAAAACAGCTCTTCAGTGATACGGCTGCCGGTCATTTGCTCCGGCGCAATATGAATGTGTTCCGGCTGATTCATCTGTTCAAACGCCAGTTCCTGCACCTTGTAGGACAAAGTGGCAGAAAACAGCAGGCTCAGGCGTTCAGTGGCAGGTGGCATGCGGCGGAACATAAAACGGATGTCTTTGATAAAGCCGAGGTCAAACATGCGGTCGGCTTCATCCAGTACCACCACCTGAATTTGCGACAGGTCGTACAGGCCCTGTTTCAGGTAGTCAATCAGCCGGCCTGTGGTACCGATCAGAATATCTGCGCCTTTTTCCAGCATCTGGCGTTGAGAATCGTAACCCTCGCCCCCATAAATCAAAGCAAGCTTAAATCCGGCACTTTTCGCCAGCGCTTCAGCGTCATTATGGATTTGTACCGCCAGTTCACGGGTCGGCGCCATAATAATTGCACGCGGCTGACCTGAACCTTTTGGTTCATGATTCAGTAAATAGTGAAAGGTGGCAGTCAGAAAGGCCAGGGTTTTCCCGGTGCCGGTCTGCGCCTGTCCGGCGATGTCTTTGCCCGCTAACGCTAATGGCAAAGTCTGCGCCTGAATGGGCGTACAATATTGGTAGCCTTGTGCAGTCAGGGCCTCAAGAATTTGAGGCGCCAGCGCGAAGTCGGCAAACTTATGTGTCGTGAGATGTGTTTTATTCATAGCGGCTAAGCATAACCGTTGCGCTTGCAATAAGGAACAGTCCGGATAAAATTGAAGCGAGTTTTTTAACAGCAATTTCAGGCCTTGCCGGCAATGCGGTCAGGTTCGGTTTAATGGCAGCACAGCCGCACAGTTCAGTGGCCCTGCCCCAGCGGAGAGAGTAATGAGCGATAAAATTTTACAAGTGACCGACGACAGCTTTGAAGCGGACGTGTTACAGGCAGCAGGCCCGGTGCTGGTTGATTTCTGGGCTGAGTGGTGTGGTCCTTGCAAAATGATTGCACCGATCCTGCACGATGTTGCTGAAGAATATTCAGGCAAAGTCACAGTGGCGAAAGTCAACATTGACCATAACCCGAATACACCACCAAAATTCCAAATCCGCGGCATCCCAACCTTGTTGCTGTTCAAAAACGGCCAGGTTGCAGCGACTAAAGTCGGCGCCCTGTCAAAAACCCAGTTAAAAGAGTTCCTGGATAGCAATATCTAAGTAGACTCATCGGAAAAGGCGTATTTTTTATACGCCTTTTTTTTGTTTGAACTAGACGGCCAAAACTTATCCTGCTAAGGTGTGATCCAGCAACTTTTCTAAAACCCGCTTGTTCGTTGACCAATCCAAACTCTTACCCATTTGCTCAGCGAAAAGCTTTCTTTCCGTTTTGATACACAAGAATCCATCAATATGCATTTAACCGAACTGAAACTGAAGCCGATTAACGAGCTGGTTGATCTGGCTGAGTCCATGGGCCTCGAAAACATGGCCCGTCTGCGCAAGCAGGACATCATTTTCGCCATCCTGAAATCTCACGCTAAAAACGGCGAAGAAATCTACGGCGACGGTGTAGTGGAAATTCTGTCCGACGGCTTTGGTTTCCTGCGTTCTGCCGATAGTTCATATCTGGCTGGCCCTGATGATATCTATGTATCGCCAAGCCAAATCCGCCGTTTTAACCTGCGCACCGGCGACAGCATTTCAGGCCTGATCCGGCCACCAAAAGAAGGCGAACGTTATTTCGCCCTGCTGAAAGTCAATGAAGTGAACTTCGGCCGCCCTGAGCAGGCACGTAACAAAATTCTGTTCGAAAACTTAACACCGTTACATGCCAATTCGCGCCTGCGGATGGAACGTGGTAACGGCAGTAAAGAAGACATCACCGCCCGTGTACTGGACCTGGCGTCACCGATTGGCCGCGGCCAGCGTGGTCTGATTGTCGCGCCGCCAAAAGCCGGTAAAACCATTCTGTTACAGAACATCGCCCAGTCGATCGCTTCGAATTACCCGGAATGTGTACTGATGGTGTTGCTGATTGACGAACGTCCGGAAGAAGTGACCGAAATGCAACGAATGGTCAAAGGTGAAGTGGTCGCTTCAACATTCGACGAACCAGCCAGCCGCCACGTGCAAGTTGCTGAAATGGTTATCGAAAAAGCCAAACGCTTAGTTGAACACAAAAAAGACGTCATCATTTTACTCGACTCTATTACCCGTCTGGCCCGTGCTTATAACACCGTGATCCCAAGTTCAGGCAAAGTACTGACCGGTGGTGTTGATGCCAACGCCCTGCACAAACCAAAACGTTTCTTCGGTGCAGCGCGGAACGTCGAAGAAGGCGGCAGTCTGACCATTATCGCGACCGCACTGGTGGATACCGGTTCGAAAATGGACGAAGTCATTTACGAGGAATTTAAAGGTACAGGCAACATGGAACTGCACCTGTCGCGGAAAATTGCCGAGCGTCGTGTATTCCCGGCGATCGATTTCAACCGCTCAGGTACCCGTCGTGAAGAACTGCTGACCAGCCAGGAAGAACTGCAAAAAATGTGGATCCTGCGCAAAATCCTCAACCCGATGGACGAAACCGATTGTATGGAATTCCTCATCGACAAACTGTCGATGACCAAAACCAACGACGAATTCTTCGACTCGATGAAACGGGCAAAAAACAGTTAATCCCGAAACCGGCCTGCGCGCCGGTTTTTTTATAACCTGATGGGTCGCACAGACAAAAACGCTATCTGTCGCGGCGTATCAGCGAATAACGGACCTGACTGCAGTTGATGTTGGGCTGCTTCGGCAGATCGGCTGCGTTCCGGTCACGACGTGGAGACCTGGTGGTATCTGCGCCGCTGACAGTCCCGGGAGTTGGGCCCGGAGCTGTTGGCGTACAAGAGTCAGCTCTTGTATCTCGATGACAAACAAAGGTTAGGAAACATGGCAAATCCCCGTATTCTTATTATTGGCGGTGGCGCTGGTGGGCTTGAACTGGCAACCAGTCTGGGCAATAAACTCGGCAAATCAGGCCGGGCAACCATTACTCTGGTCGACCGCAATCCGACACACATCTGGAAACCGCTGCTGCATGAAGTAGCGACCGGCACCCTGGACGTCGATATCGACCAAATCACCTACCGCGCCCACGCCAGCGCACATCATTTTGAGTTCCAGTTGGGCACTATGACCGGGCTGGATCGCGAGCAACGTGAAGTAATTCTGGCGCCACTCACAGACGAGCTGGGCGAAGAAGTGTTGGCCGAGCGCCGGATTGGTTATGACTATCTGGTGCTGGCGATTGGCAGTATTTCCAATCACTTTAATACGCCAGGCGTTGCCGAGAATTGTATTTTCCTCGACAGTCCGGCGCAGGCACACCGATTCCAGCGGCGTTTACTCGAAGCCTATATCAAACTGAATTCGCCGCAACATCCGAAAGAAAACCTGAATATCGCGATTGTTGGTGCCGGAGCCACTGGCGTAGAACTCTCTGCAGAACTGCACCATGCAGCCCGTGAGCTGAACCAATACGGTTTTAACGAAATGAAACGTGACCGGCTGAAGATCACCGTAGTCGAAGCAGGCCCACGCATTTTACCGGCCTTGCCGGAGCGGATTGCTGCCGCCGCGCATCAGGAACTGGTGAAACTCGGTGTAGACGTGCGGGTCGCAACCAAAGTGACAGCGGCAACTGAACATGGTCTGCAGCTGGGGGACGAATTCCTGCCGGCGGAACTGATGGTCTGGGCGGCAGGCATTAAAGCGCCGGATTTCCTGAAAGATTTAGCCGGTCTGGAGAACAACCGGTTGAATCAGCTGCTGGTACTGCCGACTTTACAGACCACCCGCGACAGCCAGATTTATGTCATTGGTGATGCGGCAGGCTGCCCGCTGCCAGACAACAAATGGGTGCCGCCGCGCGCACAATCAGCGCATCAGATGGCATCCCACGTGATGAAAAACCTGCTGGCCGCCCTCAACGGCAAACCGCAGACCGCCTATCAATACAAAGATCATGGCTCGCTGATTTCCCTGAGCCGGTTTGGTACTGTCGGCAGCCTGATGGGTAATCTGGTGGGCGGTGCCATGATGATTGAAGGCCGGATTGCCCGCATGGCTTATATCTCGTTGTACCGGATGCATCAGGTGGCCTTACATGGCTGGCTGCGTACTATCGCCATTTCAGTGATTGGCCGCATCAACAAAATTATCCGGCCACGGCTGAAACTGCACTAATAGTTTCAACACAAAGCCAGATCACACAGGGACCTTTTGGTCCCTGTTTTTTGCCAGACTTTCAGCAAAGCTTGCGCTAAGACAACTTTCTGTACCGGAAAACTCCCTACACTGTGCGCCGAATCCTGATACCGAACACGGAGCCGTTATGCACACTTCTTTGCACAAAGTTTATATTCCGCAAACCGCCAAAGATAATCAGTATCTGTTGGCTGAACTGCAGGTCAGCGAAGCCTTGCTGGCACAATATGACGATCAGGCCAATTGCTATAAAGAGCTTGGCCAGCTGTTTTTTACCTTGTGCCAACAAGCAGGATTGCGCCACGTCAGTTTTATTGCCAATGACAAACTACCAGTGGTGCGTTACCACACCGAAGCATTTTGCTTCCAGACTCAGGACCAGATCCTGTTTTTTTATAACCCGCGTTATCACGAAGCGCAGCACAGTTTTGTCGACCCTTATCACCGCGCCCGCAAAATCAGCCTGTTATTTCTGGCTACCGGTAGTGAGATCCGACCGCAAGCAGCGGCGTTTCATCAGCAGGTGGTGCAATTGGTCCAGCAGTTCCGCCAACGGCTGCCATTGCCGGACCAGACGATGAAGCTGCGTGATCATCAGCATTTATCTTATGATTTATTCGCCCGGCAAAAAGGCTGTAACGACAGCTACGGCTATAAATTACGCGATCTGGAAAAACGCTACGAAGCACGTGATGTGGCTATTCCGCCATCTCATCAAACGATGAATTACGCCATCGTCAGCCTGCCCTTTAGCCGGAAAATTAAAGAAGTGTTGGGTGTAGACCCGGAGCAGATGCCGCCCTGGTCCGGTTTATTTATCCGGCTGGAACAACTGCTGACCGACGCCGCCAGTGCCAACGCCTTGCTGCATCTGGGTTTGGTCGCGGACGGGACTTTGCCACTGGTCCGCAACAGCCATTTGGACAAAGCCCGCGCCGGCCGTGAGCTGCGGATGCTGAATTTTGATTTAACCAGCCCGCTGCTACAGCTGCAGAGCCATTGGCAACCGGATGTGTTACCGGACACCATACATCTGGTTTTTGCTGCAGGCCGGGACGATAGTTCAGAATGGGGTTACGGCAGATTTATGAATCAGGTGGAAACAGCGTTAAAACAGTTATGCCGTAATCTGGCATTGCAGGGTGAAAGCGACGATTGTGTGATCCGTTTCCATCAGCATCTGAGCTACATACTCTAAGACGTAGCTAACGGCAAAGACGCCAGCACCGGATAGCGCACACCGGCTGGCGTCGAAACGGATTGATACAGGTGCAGCTCGGTCGGCTGTGCTTCTAATGCCGGCACAGTGATTGGCAAGAGCGGTAACTGTCTGGCACCACGTGCCAACGTCAGATGCGGGTGCAGCGCATGTTGGGCCGGCGGATAGCCGGCACTGGCGGCCGCCTGTGTGATCGTGCCATCAAGCATTCGCAATGCCGGGTCTGCCACTTCGCCGGCCAGACACAGCACCCTGGGCCCAGACCAACACAATAATTTATCCAGCCTGACCACAAAAGCCGGCAGTGGCGCTGTGCTCAGTTGCGTCCAAAGCTGACGAGCCTGAATTTCGCTGCTTTGGCCTAAAAACCTCAGCGTCAGATGCAGATTTTGCACCGGGACCGGCTTCAGTTCCGCTGGCAACACAGCCAGTACAGTCGCCATTTGCTGTTGCTGTGATGGATTTAGCGCCACACCGACAAACAGCCGGCAGTCACCGCCAGGCCAGCGGAATTGCGCTTCAGCCGGCAAATACCACCTCAGTAGCAGGGATAGACCGGATTGGCACGCCAAAACTACGGACAGAGGCCAGCGTTGCATTATGATGAGCGCGGATCCCGGCGGCAGCTAAGTGCGGCTTGTCATGCGTGGTATGGCTGTCTGCAACTAAATCGACAGCATAACCATGTGCGGCAGCACTACGCACTGAGGTATCGACACAAAATTCGCTGGCATAACCGGCGATGACTAACCGGTTGATCTGATGTTGCTGTAATAGTTGATGCAAATCAGTGCGTAAAAATGAATCCGGCGTGGTTTTACGCACTAACAAATCATCCTGCGCCAGCTGCAACCCTTCCACCAGTTTCCAACCCGGGCTTTGGTACGCCAATACCGAGTCAGGCGCTTCGTGGCAGACATATATGACCGGCCGATGTGCGTCACGGGCCGCCTGATACAACATCTGCAAACGCTGCAGCACGGCGAAATAATCGTCCGGCAGCTGTTGCGCAAATAACCCTTGCTGCATATCAATAATAATCAGCGCAGTCGTGTCCAATTCGGTGCTCCTGTAGATTGATGCTTTATGCAGATCTGGTGTCGCCCGTAACTTTTCGCAAGCACCATTCCACTGGCCCGCTTTGAAAATGCCGGCGGTGCCAGACTGAAAATAACCCAAACAACATTAAATATGCGCAGGCACTGCCAACAGCCAACATTAAAGACGCCTGCTGTAACAATCCCAGCGCTTCCAGTATGCCAAGCCCCAGCAGAATATGTGTCAGATACAAGGTCAGCGCCAATCTGCCTAGATGTTCCAGCTGTTGCACCAGCAGGGTCCCAGCGCAGCGGCTGGCTACCTGCACGGCCAACACCAGCCAGATCAGCGTCGAACCCATGGCAGAGCAGACATATAGAGGTAAAGGAGGCATTGGCGAAGTTTGTCCGAGCCAGGCAGACCACTGCGGATCTGTACACACCAATACCAGCGTTTCGGTAACAAGAAACAGGCCAACCCCGGCCATAAACAGCCGCCATTGCACTGCACTCTGTTGCCAGTTCAACCGGCCCAGCCACAACCCGAGCAACAGGAACGAGAACCAGGGCAACAACGGATGAAACCCATTCAGCCACAAATTACGAGAGAAACCAGCCCATGACCAGAATTCCGGGTAAGTCAGACTAGGCCAGTGCCAACCAGCGTTGTAATCAACGCCAAGCCAGAGCGCGAGCGGAAACGCCAGCACCACGATCAATGCCATCACCAGCAGCAGACTATCGCGCCAAAATAGCATCAGACTGGCGAGCGCCAACATCACCCCATAATAATGCAGAATATCCGCCGGCCAGATGGTGACAAAGCCAAGTCCCACGACAAACAGAAATGCTGCCCGACGCCGCACTTGTTGCTGTACTTGCTGTTGTAATTGCACTGAGCACTGCAGCCGGGCCTTTGCACTAAGCAGGCTCAGCCCAATTCCGGCCAGAGTGACAAATACCGCTGCGGCGCGGCCATCCAGCAAATCCAGTCCAAAACCGCTATCCGTGACAGCACCACTAAACATCGCGACTTTAAAATTCACCAGTACCATCACCAGCATGGCGATGGCCCGGGCCAGGTCAAAACCTTCAATCCGTTGCGACATCTGCAGTCTCCATTGTTGCGCCGCGCACAGCATGCAACAACGCTGGATCCGCCGACAGCAGGAAAGTGTCAGCCAGACAGGCGAAAATGCTACAAATTTTTACCGGCGCTGGCGTAAGCCAAAAAAAAGCCCGGTTACAAACCGGGCTTCAGCTGCGTTCGCATTAATCAATCACTTTATGCACTATCGGCTGCAGGTTGACCGCGCTGTCGCTGAAACTCAGTGCTGCCAGATACTCGGCAGAGGCTTTCGCCGCCGCTTCCACTGATGCCGCATGCACCCGCGCCAACACGTCACCGGCGGCGACTTTCGACCCAAGCGCCTGCACGTCACTGAAACCAACCACAGGGTCAATCACTTGCGCCGGATGGGCACGACCACCGCCTAAACGCACCACCGCCATACCCACCGCCGTGGTGTCGCTGGCCGCCAGATAACCGGCTTGCGGTGCGACAATATCCTGAATCACCGGCGCCTTGCCCAGATACAGCTCAGGTTTTTCCAGCAAATCGGCCGGGCCGCCCATGGCCGCGACCATTTTCGCGAAAATTTCCGCCGCTTTACCTGAAGTTAGACTGTGTTCCAGCGCAGCCACCGCACTGGCTTTATCCGCAAATAAACCGGCCAGTTGCAGCATGCTGGCACCCAGTTCCAGCGTCACCTGATGCAGCCGCGGCTCACGGTATTTTCCGGTCAGATAATCCAGAGTTTCCAGCACTTCCAGCACGTTACCGGCGCTGCTGCCGAGGCATTCGTTCATGTCGGTCAGCAGGGCCTGCGTTGGTACGCCGGCACCTTTGGCGGTGTTGACGATACTCTGCGCCAGCGCTGAGGCAGCGTCGATATTTTTCATAATGGCACCGGAGCCGATTTTGACGTCCATCGTTAACACATCGAGACCCGCCGCCAGTTTTTTCGACAAAATCGACGCCGTGATCAGCGGAATAGACTCCACAGTCGCCGTGACATCGCGGATCAGATACAGTCTGCGATCAGCAGGGGCTAATTCAGCACTCTGGCCGACAATCACACAGCCAAGCCTCGCCACTTCACGCTGAATCACATCTAACGGCTGGGTGCAGCTGTAACCGGGAATAGTTTCCAGTTTATCGACAGTGCCACCGGTATGACCCAGGCCACGGCCGGCGATCATCGGCACATAGGCGCCACAGGCAGCAATCATCGGTGCCAGCATCAGACTGACTTTGTCACCGACACCGCCGGTGGAATGTTTATCCACCACCGGGCCATCCAGCTTGCCCTGCCAATTCAGCACAGCGCCGGAATCGCGCATGGCGCGGGTCAGTGCAACTGTTTCTTCCGTCGCCATCCCATTTAAATAAATCGCCATGGCAAGCGCCGCCGTCTGGCCTTCACTGAAGCTGTTGTCGGTCAGGCCTGTAACAAACTGTTGAATAGCCGCCTCTGGCAGCTGGCCGCCGTTACGTTTTAACTTGATGATTTCCTGCGGTAAATACATAAAGAGTCCTTAGGATTTAACTTTAGTGCTGGCCGCCAGATAAGTCGGCGTAAAGGCAT
>CAMLNG010000049.1 GCA_946481195.1 uncultured Chromatiaceae bacterium | reverse complement strand
GCTACTTCGGCGGCATCGCCACCGGCGGCGGCAAATTCGCGCATTAATTTTGTCAGCCATTTGCCGTTCAGGTTGTAGCGCAGCGGATGCGCCAGCACGGCGATACCGCCGGCATCGTGGATCCACTGCACGGCTTCATTCAGGCTGACCCAGTTGTTGGGGACATAACCGGCTTTACCACGCGCCAGATAGTGCTTAAATACCCCGGCCATCGAGCTGGCTTTGCCGATATTCATCAGATGGCGGGCAAAATGGGTGCGGGTCACAGCACCGCCGTTGGCTAGTGCCAACACGGCTTCGAGGCAATCCGGCACATTGTGTTTGGTCAGACGCCGCGCCATTTCGCGGGCGCGCTCCAGCCGGCGTTCTTGCTGGCTGGCCAGCCGCTGTTGCAGTTGCGCGTCAGCCGGTTCAATAGCAAGCCCAACAATATGGATCTCAAATTCATACCAGCTGGTGGAGATCTCCACGCCGTTAATCAGCTGCAGCGGCAGTTGCTGTTCGGCAATGGTTGCGTGCGCCGGCGCGAGGCCCAGCAAAGTGTCATGATCGGTGATCGCCAGCACATCGACTTTGCGTTCAATCGCCCTTGCCAATAAATCGGCAGGACTGAGCATACCGTCGGAGTAAAAAGTGTGACTGTGCAGATCAAATTTCATGTATAGCTCAATGGGCGTGAAGAGCGCGCTCAATCAGCAACGCTTAGCCGCCAATTGTGCCACAGAAGCAATGCTGCGGCTATGCGTGATGCCCGCTTGTCTTGTTGACCTGCGGCCTACTCAGGCACAGTGCTGGCAGCGCAGTGCAAATGGCAGCAATTTTAACCGAGCCGGCGCTATCACTTCGCCGCATTGCTCACAGAAACCATATTCGCCGCGCTGCTGGCGATCCAAAGCCAGATGCAGTTGCAACAGTTCACGCTGTAATTGTTGTTCCAGCTGCTGTAATACTTCGTCATTTTCACGCTGCTGCGCCTGTTCGGCACTGTCAGCGTCATGGTCCTGACGTAAATCGCGTTGTACTGCACTTAATCGTGTTTGTAACTGCTGTTGTAAATCCAGTAACAGTTGGCGTTGCTCGGACATATCGGCCTCCCGGACCATTGGTTTGCTGCTGTCTTTAATCTACGCCTTCAACGGGAGCTGGTGTTGATCCAGCGCAACAGCCCAAGCAATAGCACCAACCAAACCAGACATCCAGACACCTTTACGGTTTTATTTTCCAATTTCGCCGATTTTTGCTTGACGCCATCCCCGCATTTGCGGTTTTATGTGGGCCTGACCAATGTCTGGTCGCGATATTCAAGGAATACACAATGGCCGTTTCACACACTCTCAGCGTAACAACGCTGATCATCTGGTGGTGGCATACTCCTTAGCGGGCGTGTGTTGGCGGTGTATTCCGAAAAACCAAAGGCCCGTTCTCACAACGGGCCTTTGTCGTATCTGGCAGGACCAATTTTTAAAGCGTGGAGTAAAACATGAGCACAACAGCATTGATTTCCTGGCGATGGTGGCAATTTTCCAAGGGCAATTGTGGCCCGGCGTTGGATTATTGTCGTTTTAATTAAGGTCAGCTGACCGCCCGCACCGGCGACGGAGCCTCGCGGGAATACAGGAACTTCCGGATGATTTTCAGTCATATCACACAGACCCCGGGCGAAGTTGCATCTATTGCCACCGCCATCCCTTACCAAAGCGACGCTTTGGGCTGCTATCAGCAGTTAAGCCGTTTGAGCCCATACAGCCTGCTGCTTGAATCGGCCGAAATTGACAGCAAAGACAATTTAAAAACCCTGTTATTACTGGACGCGGCGCTGCGCATTGAATGCCGGGACCTGTTGGTCCGGGTCGACGCCGTCTCCGACAATGGCCTGCCGCTGCTGCAATTTCTGCAAGACAAACTGCAAGGCCTGGCGCTACTTGAACGCGGCAGCAGCAGCCTCAGCGTGCAATTCAGCCGGCCAGACCCGCTGTGCGATGAAGCCACGCGTTTATTGGCCCCAACGCCCCTGTCAGTACTGCGCGTGTTACAACAAAGTTTATGCAGTCACAGTGACGAGCCCTTTGCGGTATTTTTAGGCGGTGTCATCGGCTACGACTATGTCGCCAGTGCCGAACTGCTGCCAGACGTACCGGTGGGCAACAACGCTTGTCCGGATTTTGTGTTTTACCTGGCGGAAACCCTGCTTGTGCTGGACCACCAGCGTCAGCAAGCGCGGCTGGTCGGTAATGTATTTTGCGGCGAGCAGGCGATGCAAAGCTGTTTTGGCATCGGCAAGCGGCTGGAGCAACTGAACCGCGTGTTACAGGGTGCCTGTGTGTTTGACCCGGCATTAGAAAGTCGTTCAGCCGTAAGCCCCGCCGCTTTACAGGTTGATATCAGCGATGTGGCATTTAGCGCGCAAGTCGAGCAGCTTAAACACAATATCGTTGCCGGCGACGTGTTTCAGGTGGTGCCCAGTCGCTGTTTCAGTCTGCCCTGCCCGTCGCCATTGGCCGCCTACGCGCGCCTGAAACAACAAAACCCCAGCCCTTATATGTTTTATCTGCAGGACCCGGCATTTGTGTTATTCGGCGCTTCACCGGAATCGGCACTGAAATTTGACGCCGCCAGCCGCCAGGTTGAGATTTATCCGATCGCCGGCACCCGCCGCCGTGGTTTTAATGCTAAAGGCCAGCTAGACCGCGACCTCGACAGCCGGATTGAACTGGAACTCAGACAAGACGAAAAAGAAAAAGCCGAACATCTGATGCTGGTCGATTTAGCCCGTAACGACGTGGCGCGCATCAGTGTACCGGGCAGTCGATATGTCAAAGAGTTGCTGAAAGTCGACCGCTATTCTTACGTGATGCATTTAGTCTCCCGCGTGGTCGGCACGTTAAAACCAGAACTCGATGCGCTGCATGCTTATCAGGCCTGTATGAATATGGGCACTTTAGTTGGCGCACCTAAAGTGCGGGCGGCAGAACTGATCCGCCAGGTTGAAGGCAAAAAACGCGGCAGCTACGGTGGCGCCGTGGGTTATTTATCCGGCAACGGTGATTTTGACAGCTGCATTGTCATTCGCAGTGCTTATGTGCAAAACGGCATCGCTTATGTGCAGGCCGGTGCCGGCGTGGTGTTTGATAGTGTGGCGCAGGCTGAAACCGAAGAAACCCGCAGTAAAGCCCAGGCGGTATTAAGTGCCATTCTGGCGGCGCATACCGCAGACAGTGTTGCAACGCAAAGCACAGGAGGTACCCAATGAGCCTGGTGTATTTACTGGATAACAAAGACTCTTTTACTTACAACCTGGTCGATGAACTGGCGCAGCTTGGCTGCACGTTAAAGCTGTACCGCAACACTGTGCCGGCGGCTTATATCTTCGACAAAATGTGTCAGGAAAGCGAGCCTGTGGTGCTGCTGTTGTCGCCAGGCCCTGGCGCACCAAAAGATGCCGGTTCTATGCCGGAACTCATCCGTCTTTGTGCCGGCCGTTTTCCGATGCTGGGGATTTGTCTTGGCCATCAGGCCTTAGTTGAGCATTATGGTGGAGTGGTCGGCCGTGCCGGTGAAACTGTGCACGGCAAAACTTCATTGATTGATTTAGCTGACCACCCGCTGTTTGCCGGTTTACCGCGGCCTTTTGCCGTCGCCCGTTATCATTCATTGATGGCGACCGAAGTGCCCGCTTGCCTTCAGGTTATTGCCAACTATCAGCATATCCCGATGGCAGTGCTGCACAGCGAACATCAAGCGCTGGGTTATCAGTTCCATCCGGAATCTATTCTGACCACGCAAGGCAAACCGCTGTTGGCGCAAAGTCTGGCGTTTTTAACGCAAGGAGCCCAGGTATGACACAGCCATCGACCCCACGTGAGCTGGAACTGGCTACTGTCAGCCAATTGTTGAATCGCGAATCGTTAAGCGAAGCGCAAAGCGAAGCTTTTTTTGCCGGTGTCGCGCGCGGGGATATTGACCCTATTGTGCTCGCGTCTGTGCTGACCGCGCTGAAGCTCAAAGGTGAAACTGCGCTGGAAATTGCCGGTGCCGCCAAAGCCTTTCGCGCTGCAGCAACGCCGCTCCCCGATACAGGCATGCCTGTCATCGACTGTTGCGGCACCGGTGGTGATGGCAGTAACACCATCAATATCTCAACCACTGCCGCTATTGTGGCCGCAGCTATGGGGCTGAAAGTTGCCAAACACGGCAACCGCAGTGTGTCGTCGCAAAGTGGTTCAGCTGATTTGCTGGAACAGCTTGGCATTGAAATCCAGATGAACCCGCAAACCGCCGCCCGGACACTGCAACGGGCCGGCGTCAGCTTTTTGTTTGCGCCTGTGTATCACAGTGGCATTCGCCATGCGATGACAGTGCGCACCGCGCTGAAAACCCGCACTTTGTTTAATTTGCTGGGGCCTTTGTTAAACCCGGCGGCGCCTAAGTTTCAATTATTGGGCGTCTATGACAAGGCGCTGTGCCCGATATTGGCAGAAGCGCTGTTGCAGCTGGGCGTTGAACGCGCCTGGGTGGTGCACGGTGAAGGCTGTGACGAAATTGCACTGCACGGCGTGACAGATGTCTGTGAAGTCCGTGACGGTCAAATCCAGCAGTTTCGTTTAACCGCTGCCGATTTTGGCCTGACACCAGTGCCACTTGACGCTTTACGCGGTGGTAAACCGGCCGAAAATGCTCAGGCAAGCCGCGATATTCTGTCAGGCAAAGCACCTGCGGCACATCGGGCAGCCATCGCCGCCAATGTCGCGGCGATGCTGAAAATTTGCGGCCATGGCGAAGATCTAGCCGCCAATACCCAAGCCGTGCTTGCGCTACTTGCGACAGATCAGGCAATGACCACCTTACAGCAGTTCCGGGAGGCCAGTCATGGCAACTAATCCAACAGCAACACCAGCTTCGACATCGGCGGCATCAGCCAAGCCGAATATTTTACAAACCATCATTGCGCATAAAACGCTGGAAGTGGCTGAGGATAAAATCGCGCTGCCACTTGATAGTTTTATCGCTGAAGTGGTACCGACAAGGCGCAATTTCCTTAAAGCACTGACCGCGCCGGGCGCACGTTTTATTCTGGAATGCAAAAAGGCTTCACCGTCCAAGGGGCTCATTCGCGCCAATTTTGATTTAAAAGAAATCGCCGGCGTCTATGGCAAATATGCCGACTGTATTTCAGTGCTGACCGACAAAAAGTTCTTTCAGGGCAGTTACGACTACCTGAAAACGATGCGAAGCCTGGTCGACCAGCCGCTACTGCACAAAGACTTTATCATCGACGAATATCAGATTTACCGCGGCCGTGCCTGTGGCGCCGATGCCGTGCTTTTGATGTTGTCGGTGCTGGATGATACGCAGTATCAGCAGCTGGCGGCGCTGGCGCACCGTCTGAACATGACAGTGCTGACTGAAGTCAGTAACGAAGATGAAACGCTGCGCGCCGTGGCGCTTAAAGCTGAACTGATTGGCATTAATAACCGTAACCTGCGCACTTTAGAGACTGATTTAAACACCAGTTTCCGCCTGGCGCGGCTGGTACCGCCATCAACGCCATTGGTCAGCGAATCCGGTATTTATTTTAATCATCAGGTCCGTCAGCTCGGTAAAGTCGCCACCGCCTTTTTGGTCGGCAGCTCTTTGATGGCTGAGCCGGATTTACACCGTGCAGTGCACGCCTTAACCCGCGGCGAGCATAAAGTCTGTGGTCTCACCACACCAGAGCAGGCGCAGCAGGTTGCCGCTGCCGGCGCTATGTATGGCGGGTTGATTTTTTACCCGCCATCACCGCGTTTTGTCACGCTCGAACAGGCCAAAGCCATTCGCGACAGCGCACCACTGCGTTTTGTCGGCGTGTTTGTCAATGAAGCGCCAGCGCAGGTGGCCTTGGTAGCTCGTGAATTAGCATTAGCAGCAGTGCAGCTGCACGGCGACGAAGATGAAAGTTATATCGCCGGCTTAAAAACTTTGTTACCCAAAGGCTGTGAGATTTGGCAGGCCTATCGCGTCAAAGACAGGCTGCCGCAGTTTAGCCACAACGCCGACCGGATTTTACTCGATGCTTATCAGCCGGGCATTCCTGGTGGCACCGGTTTGTCGTTTGACTGGGATCTGCTTGGCGAGCGCATTTTACATAAACCCGTGATGCTGGCCGGCGGCCTAAACCCCGACAACGTCCAGCACGCATTAAAAACGGCCGCCAGCGGCCTGGATATGAATTCCGGCCTGGAATCGGCGCCTGGCGTCAAAGATCCGGCCAAAATTATCAGCGCCTTTCAACGTATCAGAGAATTCAGTTTCGGAGAGACCAGTCATGACAGCACCCAAGCTTAACCCTTATTTTGGTGACTACGGCGGCATGTTTGTGCCGGAGTTATTAGTCCCGGCCCTGCTGCAACTCGAGCAGGCTTTTATTGATGCACAACAGGACCCGGCATTTTTAGCCGAGTTCCAGCAGCTGCTGAACGAATACGCCGGCCGGCCGACGCCGCTGACGTTAACGCGCAATATTTCCCCCAATCCTTTGGTGAAAATCTATTTAAAACGCGAAGATTTACTGCACGGCGGCGCGCACAAAACCAATCAGGTGCTGGGCCAGGCGTTACTGGCTAAACGCATGGGCAAAAAAGACATTATTGCTGAAACCGGCGCCGGTCAGCATGGTGTGGCCACCGCCTTAGCCTGTGCCCTTTTGGGCCTTAACTGCAAAATTTATATGGGTGCCAAAGACATTGAACGCCAGCAGCCGAACGTATTTCGCATGAAGCTGATGGGCGCGACTGTGATCCCGGTCACTGCCGGCTCCGGCACACTGAAAGATGCGGTCAATGAAGCGATGCGCGATTGGTCCGCCAGCTACGCCACCAGTCATTATTTGCTAGGCACCGCCGCGGGCCCGCATCCATTCCCGACTATTGTGCGCGAATTCCAGAAAATGATTGGTGAAGAAGCCAAGCAACAAATTCTGCAGGCTGAAGGCAAATTGCCCGACGCGGTGCTGGCTTGTGTTGGCGGCGGCTCCAATGCCATCGGTATGTTCGCTGACTTTATCAAAGAAGAAGGCGTGCGGCTGATTGGTGTCGAGCCTGGCGGCATGGGCATCAATACCCATCAGCACGGCGCGGCACTGTCGACCGGTAGTTTTGGCATTTTACATGGCGCTTATACCGCCATTATGCAAACCGCCGACGGCCAGATTGAAGAGTCCTACTCCATTTCTGCCGGTCTCGATTATCCGGCAGTCGGCCCACAGCACACTTATTTATCCTCGATTGGCCGCGCCGAATATGTCGCGATTAACGATGATGAAGCCTTAGAAGCCTTCCAGTTACTGGCTAAATCGGAAGGCATTATTCCGGCGCTGGAAAGCTCGCACGCCCTGGCGCATGCCTTAAAAATGGCCAAAGCCGCGACAGAGCCGATGGTGCTGTTGGTGAACTTATCAGGCCGCGGTGATAAAGATTTAGGCCATGTGATGTCCGTGCTGTCAGCACAGGCCGCCAAAACAACAGGGAGTGCCCACTAATGCAACGTTATGACCACATGTTCAGCCGATTAAAAGCGGCCAACCAGGGTGCTTTTGTGCCATTTGTCACCCTGGGTGACCCGACAGCCGAATTGTCTTTTGACATTATCAAAACGCTGGTCGACAACGGCGCCGACGCGTTAGAACTCGGTATTCCGTTTTCCGACCCTATCGCTGACGGCCCGACCATTCAGGGCGCTAACATCCGCGCCTTAGCCGCCGGTGTGACGCCAGCCGATGCGTTTGCCATTATTGCCAAAGTGCGGGCTTATGCGCCGGATTTGCCAATTGGCTTGTTGTTGTACTCGAATTTAGTGATGGCACGTGGCATCAGCCATTTCTATCAGCAGGCCAAAGCTGCTGGTGTGGATTCTGTGCTGATTGCCGATGTGCCGTTATTAGAAAGCCGGCGCTTTCGCGAGGCAGCACTGGCTGCGGATATAGCACCAATTTTTATCGCCACACCAAACGCCAGCGACGACACCTTAAAAGAACTGGCGTCCTATGGCCGTGGTTACACATATTTGTTATCACGCGCCGGCGTCACAGGCACTGAAACTGCAGCCGCAATGCCGGCCGATGCGATGCTGAGTAAGCTCAGCAGCTATCACGCCGCACCGGCGCTGCTGGGTTTTGGTATCTCCAAACCTGAGCACGTCAAAGCCGCACTGGATTCAGGCGCTTCCGGCGCTATTTCTGGTTCGGCCATAGTACAGCTGATTGAAAAACACCTGGCAGAGCCTGCGGTGTTACTACAACAACTCGGTGATTTTGTTCGCGGCATGAAAGCGGCGACACAGCGCTGAACGTGCGAGATGTAACACAGGAACCTATGGCTGCGGTGATGAACACATTGCAGCCATAAAATTACAATTAATAAACATTATTTTGCCATTTTTTTCCGCATGTTGAGTTGGCTACTCAACCTCTGACATATGGACATGTTGATGTTAAAGAAAACGCTGTTGTTCGCTGCATTGTTTTTATCTGCCCCATTAACTGCGGATGTACTCATCCTCGGCACTCCAACCCGCGATACTGCGCTTGATTATGCGATGCAAGCCAATAACGGCCGGACATTTGCCGATTTGGTGATTATCGTTGACCCGCAAACCGGCAAAGCCGGCCGCTTTGATGTCGAGTTTTATCAGGACTGGAGTGCCGGCAATGCAGATTTTGTCTTAAAAGCAATTGATGTCGGCATAACCCCGGAGTTAAGCGAAGATGCGGCCAAATTCAGTAATCTTTACCATGAGTTTGACGAAAAAATTGAAAGTTTGCGACCGGACTATGATCCCTATACGCTGGCACGACAACATACTTACCGGGGTTACTTCAATTCAACGTTGCAAAACGCACTGAGCGCACTCAACAGCCAGATCAATAAGACTTTACAAATATCCACCGCACCGATCCGTCCGGATATTCCGTGGTCAAACCGGGTGGTTACGCTAAAAAATGGTGCCAAGGTCACTATTTCAATCACAAATCAGACGGGTCAGCTGACGGTCGTTATTCATGAGGTCGTCGACCAAACGGGTAATTTGGTCTATCCGATACCGGTTGATGCTATTCCCGAGTTTACCTATGATGCGTCAAATGTGGAGGGGTTAACCAGTTTTCTGCGCACCTTAAACTACAGCCTGCCGTCATCAATGCCGATACCACCCAGCGGATACGTCGCTATCATTGATTGCAAAAGTAAAGATGAATGTGACACCAGTCGCGCACCCCAGAAAAAGCAGCAATAAGGCCAGAACTGTGATATCGGTTTGGTCCAGGCTATGTAAGCAGCGACACAACGCTGACCTGTGTTGTGAATATCGGCCTGCTAAGTTTGGTGATACCAGCATCATTCACTGCGGGCCGGTGTTTATATAACGACGCCTAAGCTCCGTCAGCCACTGTGCTGGTTATTTCTTTGCTGAGGCATCAGGTTCAGCCGGCAGACTGGTGTTGATAAATGCAACTGCATTGTCCTGCAGCGCTTAAACAAATGCTGAGCACTCTTATTTTACCTCCGGCTGTTCGGCCGTTACTGTCCAGAACCTTTGCCTGCTTTATCCGCAGGCACCGCCGCTTCGGCTGGCAAATCCTGGATATCCACCCGGCCTTCTTTTGGTTGCTGGCGCTGCCTGATTTTCAGGATTTGTTCCTGCTGACGCCGGCTCAGTTTAATGCCTTTGCTGACGCCCGGCGCTGTGGTTTCTCTGACCAGGCCTTCGGTGGCATATTCTGCATCCAGCCCACGGTCGTTGCTGGCGCGTACTGTGCCGTACAAATCAGTCACATGCCAGTCGTCAAGATTTGTGTTGACTTCATTCACGGCCGCCAGCGTTTTCAGCTCTGTCCCCGTCAGATACTTCTGCAAATGCGGTTTTAAATCAAATGGATAATCTGGAAAAAACGCCTGTTGACGCTGATAAAAACCCGAAGCTCTAAACTCGTTTTGACCGGCGTAAGTGCCTCTGCTGGTATTCACGAACTCGACTGCGTTTTGATGTAGGGCAGTCATTAAATTCTGACCGGTATAAGGTTCATTCCGGATGCTGGGCCCGCTGATGTAACCTTCATACAAGCCGTAGATCACTTCTGGGCGCCGGCCGGCCAGTGGCAGTATTTTATTGATTTTAATCGCGTTCAGACTAAGTGTCTGGCCCGCAACGCTGACCAGCGGTTTGTCAGTAATGGCTGCCGGGCCACTATACAAATCCTGCAGTATTTTGATTGGGTACAGCGCAGCGATTTGTTCTATCACCAGCAAATTATGCAGATTAAGCCAGTATGCCAGTTGCTCGTCAGTCGGAAGACTGCTGAAACCGCTCTGGCTGCCAAGCTGAGCCATGGCCTCACGCAGCGTCGCAAGTTCCGCTTTCAGCTCCGGATATTTAACAAAAGCTTCATACAAAAAACGGCTGCCATCATAAGAGCTCGGTCTGGTGTTTTCTTTGATACGGCTGTTGATGTCTGACACATCGGCATGGTTAAAAGTCCGCTCCGCCGGGCCCGCCGGTAATACGGCTTTTTGCAATAACGCGCGGTAAGCCTGATATGCGCTGCTCTGCGCGAATTTCTGCGACGAGTGTTGTGCTGGTGTCGCCAGCGCATCCGTCCCCGCTGTCAGCAAGCTGAAGAACATCAAAGTAACAGCGCAGCACCGTATCTGTTTAATCAAATTGTTCATAGTAACTCCCTGTCAAAGAGCTTTAATATGAAACAAATGATACAACTATGCAACTTGCAAGTAACTTGCAGCCCGGCCAGCGACCTGCAAGTCTGTTTTACTTAGTGATTAAAAAATCCTGCACATTTTTTCACGCCGTTTTTCGTCAGATAAAACCGCGTGCAGTTGGTGTCATAACTGCTGCCGGTCGCCGTGATCTGCCAGCCGGACAAATACACTGTATTTAGATGCACCCAGCTGCCATTTTGCTTCAGGCTCCAGTGCTGGTGCGGGCCGGTTGAAGCGCCGCCATTACACAACGCCTGCGGCTGGGTATTGGCCGGATTGGCGATTTTGGTATTTTTCGCCACATTGGCGCCGGTGTTGTATTGGATATTCATCAGATGGTAATAAGTGGTTGACCAGCCGCCGCTATGCACCACTTCAGCAAAACAGGACGAATGGCGCTTAAAACTGCCAGCCGCGGAGGCCGCCACCCAGGTATTGGACTGATTGCTGCCCCAACCACCGCCGATGCTCATATCCAGCGACGACATCGGATAATTGCCGCTGCCAGTATTGGTATGAGCGCCGCCAACATGCCAGCTTTGCCCAAGCGGAAACGGAAACTGCAGAAAACCATTGGCGGGACCGGCCAGTGTCGTGATGTTTTGCGTGTTGCTGTCCGGCGCAGGCTGGTAATCTTCGGCAAACAACTGCTGATAACGCTGAGTAAACGTCGACAGTTTGTCCGCCTGCAGCTGCGAAACCTCTGCGCCTTTGTTGGTATCCGCGCTAAACAAATAACTCAGGGCCGCGGCCGGCGCTGTGGCAAATTCACTGACGGCAGCTTCCCGCTGATACAACCGCGTGGCCAGCTGGTCCGCCACATCCTGTAACTGCGCACTAAAACCATTTGCCGAGCTGAGCCCCGCCAAAGGCTGCTGTAACAACGCCAAATCTGGCTGGCTAATCAACTGGCTTTGCAGGTCAATCAGAGTCAGCAATACCCGCGGGCTGATGCTGGTATAACCAGCCCAGTGCGAGATCACTTCCGCATAAGGCAACAGATGCGGGGCCTGGCTGGCCAGATATTGGTCGATATCAAAGTTAAACATTTCGTCGTAGCTGTAAACCAGCGCACTGTTTGCAGGAGACTGTGGCAACACAACAGCTTCCGGGCTTTCAGCAGCGTGCAGCACTGGTGTACTTAACAGCAGAAAACAGCAGAACGGGGTAATTTTATGTTTGATGTTCATCATTGAGCCTCTTTGTTCCATGTTCGGGGCGCAGCAAAACGCTGCTTGCTGAGCCTAACAAAGGGAAAAAAGCTGGCGCGGTGACTGGAAAAATATCAGTAAAAAGTCTGGGGTTTATCAAAGGAATATCACAATGCTGCCCCGAAACTATGGAAACAACAGCCAAAACAGCCCTATCCAGCAACATTCAATCTGCATCTTGCTGTTTTTGTCTCGGCAAAATTAGGTCTTGCCATGAGGCATTGAAGTGAGACAACAAAAACTGTGTTGTACTAACACCATTTGCCAGCACCAAATTTTTTTGCTTATACTGCGCGCACTTGTCGGAGTGCCCACTGGGCTGAGACCGCGAAAGCGGATACCGTTGAACCTGATCAGGTTAGAACCTGCGAAGGGAAACAAGGGGATCACTGCAACCCTGCAGCATGAGATCCATACAGTGCCAAACCTTTGAGAGAAGGCCTTGCTGTATGTGAACGCGCAGCAGATCTGCAGTCGTCTGTGCAAATGGTGTTGTCCAGGCTTATTAGGCCGGCGACAGACCATTGCCATAGACTATTTATCAAATGGATGCTGCATCAGGCGTTTTTTGCGTCTTTTTGGCTGCATGCGTTTGCCCCACTCCGGACAAGCAACTCAACTTTATTGGAGCTTGCTATGTCTGACTGTACTACCACCGCAAAAATTACTACTGCGCCCGCCAACGTTCGTGAAAATCGCCGTGATAAACGCGAAGCAGCGCGCCAGTATATTATCGATTTTAAAACTGCCGCCCATACCGGTTCGCGCCGGGCTTATCTGCAAAGTGCTGATGGCACGGTGTCAGTACCTTATCGTGAAGTCGCCTTGCACCCGTCGCCGGATGGCAGCGCCAATGCGCCGGTGCCCATCTATGACTGCAGCGGGCCTTATGGTGATCCTGCTTATCAGGCTGATGTCAGCCGCGGTCTGCCAAAACTTCGTGCCGGCTGGATTATGGCACGAGGTGATACAGAGCCTTGCGCTGCGCCTTTGTCGGCGCTTGCAGTGGAACTGGACGCGCAACAAGGCCAGTTTAGTCATGCCGCGCGTCAGGCTTTGCCCGGCAAAACACCAACCCAGCTCGCTTATGCCCGGGCCGGCATCATCA
>CAMLNG010000048.1 GCA_946481195.1 uncultured Chromatiaceae bacterium | reverse complement strand
AGAACTCTCATCGATCCACAGATGCTGTGGCCAGACCGGCTCAGCACCGCCGAATAAATCCATCTGATGCAGAATAAATACTGCCGCACTGACCTGCCGTGCCGCGCTGAAACACAGCATGACGGCTGCGCACTCGCGCCAATACAGCCTTAGTTCCAGCACCAGGTGATACATCAGTACCGCAATACTCAAACTGATGCCGCTGCCAAGCGCGGCGCCAAGCCACAGACTTTGGCTGTCATCCAGTTCACGCGGATACAAAAACAAATACAGCACCAGGTTGCTGCCATTAATCAGCGCCAAAGCCACGACCGCAGCCGCAGCCAGCCAGACATGATGCTTTGGTTGTAATAACAGCGCGCTGAGAAACACAGCGCAAAGCAGATAACAGCAGGCATACCAGAATTCCAGGCCCTGCCCGTCCCACATTCCGGCCAGCAGGCTGTATTGGCTGCTTTGTACTATCAGTAAAGGGGCGCCAATCCACAGGACACGCAGCAGAATGGCGCGCATTGCTGCCGGATTTGCCGCCAGCAACAGGCTTAATAACAACACCACCGGCAACAATTCCCGCAACAGCAGGACGACTGTGTTAATGAGCATCAGCACCTCCGCTTTGCAGCGCTTGCCATTGAGCGTCCGGCAGCGCGATCAGCTGGCCTTTGGCACTGTCCGGATTGTATTCACCGCTGAACGGATAGGTACCAGGCTGCAGCGGACCGACAAATACCACGCCGGAACTGCCGCCCAGAATGACTTTTTCCCGGTTCATCGAAAAACTTTCGAACTCTTCCGGGTTGGGGTCCTGATTGTGAATGATGATTTTGACTTTCTGCCCGGCCGGGACTTGCAAAGTACTGGGACTAAATAAGTGGTCTTTTAATGTCAGATGAAAAACCGGCGTTTCTGCTGCAATCAGCCAAGCGGACCAGAAAGCACTCAGCAATAAACCCAAGCGCAACCCCAGCGCAAAACGCCGCTGGCGCAAGGTAGGTTGTACAATGCTGGCTTTGATTAATGATGCTGATGGCACAACGGCAACTCCAATGTCACAGCTAATCCACCCAATACTGACCGGCCCAGTGACAGCTTGCCCTGATGCAGCAGCGCGATGTCCTGCACTATGGCGAGACCAAGGCCACTGCCCGGCTGGCCTGATTGATGCCGGTCGCCGCCGACCCGGTAAAAACGCTCAAACACCCGTGAATATTCCTCCGGAGCAATGCCTGGACCCGAGTCCTCCACCAGCAATCTGACCGTATCCGCTTCTTGTTGCAGCGTCAGCTGGATCTGGCCCTGTTCCGGCGTATATTTGCTGGCATTCCCCACCAGATTAACCAATAACAATTTCAGCGCGAAGGCATCCCCATCGAGCAACACCTGCTCATCACCTTCCAACGCGATCTGTTGCTGCCGGCGCTCTATTTGCGGATACAATTCTGCGACTACGTCCCGGCATAATACCGCCAAATCCAGCTTTTGCAGTTTGGCAGAAAAATGCGCCGGGTTGGTACGGTTTAACAACATGATTTGTTCAATCAATGCACTCATCCGGCTGACGCCATCCTGCAGAGCCGGCATGATGCGATCAGGATCCGCCAGACCTGCCTCCCGCCAGCGCTGTTGTGCATTGTGCAGATTGACCTGTAATACGGCTAATGGGGTGCGGAGTTCATGGGCCACGTCGGCAGCAAAACGTTTCTCGCGGGCAAAAGCGTCGTCCAGCCGCGCCAGCAACTGATTGGTGCTGGACACCATCTGGTCCAGCTCCTGAGGTGTCTGCTCCAGCTTTAATGGCGATAAATCATCCGCTTTTTTTTGCGTTAACTGCCGCGCCAGGTCCAGCACAGGCCTTAACCCGCGCCCAACCAGCAGCCAAATCAACAGCGCCTGCAATGGCAGACTCAGTACTACCGGGTAAATAGACGCCAGTACCACCTGATCTGACAATGCCAGCCGGTCCTGTAACGGTTGCGCCACAATCACGGTGAAATCATTCAGGGTCTGGCGAAAAGTCTGCCAGCGTTTGCCGGCAAAATTTTGTTCGCTGTAGCCATCCTGCGCACTGATTAAGCTGTCTGGCGTTTGCGCGCTGTGATAAAGCAGGCGACCACCTTGCCATAACTGAATGGCGTTCGCTTGCGCCATATCGGCTGGGGTCTGTGATGTGGTTTGCTGATAAGGCGCGAGCACACTGGCCGCGAGCGCCTTGAGGTCTTCATCAAACAGGCGCTGAGCCTGGGCACTACTCTGGCGATAACTTTGCAGCGCCGCCAGAAAACTGGTCAGCGTCAGCAAGGCAATCAATAAAGTCACCAGATAACGCCGGATGGAGGTCATACCGCACTCACACTGTAACCCACACCACGTACAGTTTTAATAAAGTCTTTAGGCAGTTTTTTGCGTAAGTTCGAGATGTGCACTTCGAGCGCATTACTGGCCACTTCTTCGCCCCAGGCGTAAAGACTGGCTTCGATCTGTTCGCGGGTTTTAATCCGGCCGGCAGATTCCAGCAGCAGCTTGAGCAATACGTATTCGCGCCGCGACAAGGTTAAAGCTTCCCCGTCCACCTGCACCTGATGCGCGCTGCTGTCGAGTACCACGTTGCCCACTGTGATGAGATGGCTGGTGGCGGTGCCAAGCCGGCGTTCAATGACACGCAGGCGGGCAAAGAGTTCAGGCAGCGCAAAGGGCTTGACCAGATAATCATCGGCGCCCAGGTCCAAACCACGAATGCGATCGTCAACACCGTCGCGCGCGGTTAGCACCAGCACCGGCAGGCGTGGAAATTTATGCCGGGTCTGTTTTAACACGTCCAGACCGTCCATATCGGGCAGACCTAAATCCAGCACCACGGCGTCACAATCGCCGCTGCGGATACTGGACAGTGCCGCTGCGCCAGTTCCGACATGGTTCACGGCAAAGCCCTGTGAGCTCAGCGCCAGCTGCACCCCTTGCGCCAGCGCCTGATCATCTTCAACTAATAATACCCGCATCCGTTCTCCGTATTTATACCCGTCATCCTTGAAGATTCAGGGTATATCTGACTGACAATTATTTTTTCAGTTTTTTCTGTACTTTGGCCAGCAACGCTGCAATTTCCTGCTGGCGACCGGCGTCGGCACTTTCACGACCCGGACGCGGCGCTGCCGCCTTCGCAATTTCAAGATAACGCAAAGCTTGGGCCCAGTCGCGTTTTCCTGCTAAATAATCGGCGTAAAAGTAGTTCGGATCAATCCCTTGCGGGTTTTGTTCCAACGCTTTTAACAGCAATTCTTTGGCTTTTTTGTTATCACCAAAGCCGATTGGCCAGCCCGGCACTTTGGCATATAACACACCGAGACTGGTAAAGGCAGAGCCCTGCAATGCGGTTGGGTCCAATGCGATAGCCTGTTCTAAATCGGCTTTTGAACCTTCCGCCACCGACAAGGCACCTAAACCACCTTTGGCATTGGCGTAGCTCGATTTGATGATACCACGCCAAATCAGAGCTTCAGCTTTATCCGGATTGCTGCCCACGACTTTGTCAGCTGTGGCCAGTAATTCAGCAAAAGCTTTTTCGCGGTCATCTTCCGGCAAGGCGTAGTTCACTTCGGCCCAGCGGTCCTGTAATGGTTTAATGTCAGCCAACACATCCGCCAGGACTGTGGTGCTGGCAAATAAGGTCATAGCAGCGAACAAGTGTTTGATAGATACTTTCATGGTGATAAGCCTTAAGGTTGGGAAAGTTGGGCATAACGACGGATCACGGCCAGTTTGGCGGCCAGTGCTTTGTCGACGATTCCGGGCAGGATTGCATTAACCCGCACGAATAATTGTTCCGGCCAGCCAATAAAACGCCGTGGCTGGTTTTGCTGAATTTGCTGTAATAACGCCGCAGCAACCAGCGCCGGGCTGTCACTCTGATTACCCAGTTCACGGTTCATCGCCACCACAGCATCAGTGTTAATCGCTGTATCAGTCGCCCGCGGCGCAAAATACAACACTTGTACTGTGCTGTCGGCAAGTTCACGTTTCAGTGCCTCGGTGAAACCGCGCAGGCCAAATTTACTGGCGCTGTAGCCGGTAAAACCAGGATAACCGATGCTGCCAAAGGCCGAACCGACGTTGACAATCATCGCTGTTGATTTGCGTTGAAGCTCTGGCAGCAACGTCTGGGTGACTAACATGGGCATCAGCAGATTGGTGCTGAGCTGGCTGGCATAATCCTGCTGTGACACCAGACCAAACTGACTGATACCGGCGTTGTTGATCAAAATATCAATGCCGGTTAAGTCGCGGACAAAGGCCAGCAAGTCCAGCCGGTCCTGCGGTTTGGTCAAATCAGCGCTGAAAATCTGGTGATCGGCCGGATACTTCGCCACTAACTCGGCCTGCAGCGTGGCCAGTCGCGCCGTGTTGCGTGCTACCAGCAGCAGCCGAGCTCCGGCGGCCGCCAGCTTTAGTGCGATAGCCTGACCTATACCGCCACTGGCACCGGTCAATAACACCGTTTTGCCACGAAGCTCCATTAAATAATCTCCTCTGCAGTTTGTGCTTTCACTGCAAGTTTGGCGATGCCGTGTTCAGCACTCAGCGTGCGGAAAATATCGCCATACAGCCGGTAAAAGCGTTTGGCCGCATGCACAATCACCGCCTGGTCGGCCGGATCGTCAATTTTGTTCATCAGGTTTTCATAGAATTTGATGTGGTCCTGGTCCAGCGCGCCGTGGGATGTCAGGTAGCTGAACGCTGATTTGGGCAACTCCAGCTTGGTTGCGATAGTTTCAGCAGCATTTTCAGCCAGCGCCGTCGAGGTGCCTTCCAGCACCAGCACCATGCCAAAAAAGCCGACCGGATTGACGCGACGGACGGTGTCATAGGCATAAGCAACCATCATCTCAGTGGCAAAAGACGGCGTGCTTTGTCTCGCCATTTCTTTGTCATAGCCGGTACGTTTAATATCGTTCAGGATCCACTCCTGGTGGCCCAATTCTTCTTCGATGTACTCTGCCACTGCTTCACGCAGCCATTCTTTTGATTCTGGTAATAATGCGCCAACGCTCATCAGCAACGGCACTGTGTGTTTGACGTGATGATAAGCCTGGGTCAGGAAAGCGACATAATCATCGCGGCTGATATCGCCATGAAAGCAACGTGCAATAATTGGCGCGCCTAACAGGTATTGACGGTCTTGTTCAGTCGCTTGCAGTAAAGTCTGGTAAAAGCTCATAGCTCACTCCGATACAGCGCTTTTCGCTGGAAATTAGGTTCAGTCGTTCATTCTGCCGGGTATAACGCGGCGATCTGAGGTTGATACTTTTGCATGATGGCAACCCGGCGTGGCCGGCCATTACTGGTTAAAGTGCCCTCAAGTTGTGACAAAGCTGCGCTCAGCCGGTAAAAACGTGCCACTCTGGCGTAATCCGGCAGTTGTTGATTGACCCAGTCAAGATAATCGTTGAGCTGGCTGTCGCTGACAGCAGGCGCGGCATATAGCAGTGCCACGCAATAAGGTTTGGCGTCGCCGCACAGCACGGCCTGCTGAATAAGACCGGTTTTGGTCAATTCACTTTCCACCCATTCCGGCGAAATATTGCGGCCAAAACTCGAAATCAATAAGTTGTTGCGCCGGCCCAGAATTTGTAAATCGCCGCTGCTGGTCCACTGGCCCAAATCGCCGGTCGCAACCCATTCCTGATGCTCAGGAGCGCTTTGTCCCATGTAGCCCAGAAATGGCGTTTTGACGTGAATCTCGCCCTGTTCGATACGCACAGTCAGATGAGACAGTGGTTTACCGGCACTTTGTAACTCTTCATCACTGGCTTTTGCAGCATCGACACTGCAAAGTGCCACCACAGAGCCACATTCGCTTAAGCCATAGCCCTGAAACACCGGTAGTTTCAGCGCGGCGGCCTGGCGCAAGGTATCCACTGCAACTTTGGCACCACCCACCGCAATAAACTTCAGACTTGCCGGTACCGGCCAGCCTTTTAACGCCGCCTGCACTAACAATTGCAGCAACTCAGGCACCAGGATCAGGCTGTTTGGCTGAGTCTGACTGATCAGGCCCAGCAACTGCTGTGGATTAGCCAGGCTGCTGCCGGCAAAACCACGGCCGGCATCAGGCATCAGCAACACTTCGCCACCGGCTAACAGCGGCGCATAGACGCCGGCGATGTTTTCCAGCAGCAATGACAAAGGCAGCAGGCATAAGTGCCGCGGTGGCTGGCCACTCTGCAATTGCGGCGCTATCCGCTCAACCAGGCTTTGCGCTGTGTTCAGCTGAGTTTGTGCCGACAAACAGACGCCTTTGGGTTGGCCGGTCGAGCCGGATGTGAAAGTAATTTTTTGCGTGCCATCAGGCACAGGCAAGGCATTTTGCTGCAAAGCAGCCGGTGTCTGGTACAGATAAAAACTGCGGCAACGGCCACGCAAAGTCAGCCCCAGCTGCTGCAATGTTTCGGCACTGACTTCACGGTCACAAAGCAAGAATTCAGGGCCGACACTGCCAACCACGTGGGCTAACTGGCCCGCGCTGGCAAACAGTGGCAGCGGGACTAATAACTGGCCGCTGTTCAGACAGGCGATATCTAACAACACCCAATCCAGCCCGGTATCAGCCCACAGCACTAAGCGCCGGGCTGACAGGTCATGTAATAGCTGTTGCCATTCAGTCACACCGGCGGTGATGGCCGCCTGGTCCAGCGATAACCCGCTGCTTAAATCGGTGAGACGGGCACTTACAGGAATAGCTAACTTCATCAGACGCCCCTCAATGACCTGCTTGTTCTGCCAGACTGGCCCCTGCGCATTGCAGAAAAGGCAGAAAACCACTCAACATTTGCTGTAACTGCGGCTTGGCCATAATCAGCTGATAAGCAGCAGTTAAATCCAACTGGCATACTTGCGGATGACGCTGGTAATAACTGCCCCAATCAGCGGCTGCATCACCTAAGCGGCTTGGATCGCCTTCAGCCAGAATATTTAATTGCAGGCCATGACGGCTTAACATTGACATCACTGTTGGTGTGGCGCAGCACACCAGATGACGATAACCCTGCTGATACAGCGCGACTGCCATTGCGATAAAGAGTAATAAGGTTTGCTGACGACCACTGGCGTACAGATTGCCAATCTCAGCGACCTGAGCGCGCTGGGTCGCAATGCCGGCACCGGCCAGCACAGTACAGATATCCGCATCCAGATATTGTTCGACAAACAGGCGTGGCGCCAGACCGCTGCGAATACCAAGGACAGCCTGCCACTGGCCATGCAGCGTGACCGCCAGCAGATGCGGCATGAATTGACTGATCCTTGCGTCGTATGCGGCAGCAAAGCCGCCGGCAATAAATTGCTCCAGACTGTCACGGCAGTTGTGGCCGCGATCGCACCAGACCAATTGCGCCTGTTGTTGTTCGGCACCGGCAGGCTGGCAATCTTTGTAAGCCAGAGGCGGCAGGTATTCAACCGGGGATAGAGTTACAGCAGCAGTCATTTCAACCTCTCCACAGGTTTTCTCTGATGTTGCTGATTCTGGCGGGGGAAACTTAAAGCAACCTTAAGGCAAATTAAGGTTGCTTTATTTACAGGTGAATTAAATTAACGCATTGAAATTTAACTATATTTTTTATAGAAATTTCAGTTGCCGAAGATTAACTGCCAGAACGACGGGCTGCGTTCTTTATGATATTGCTTTTTCAGGCCATCGACTTCAGCCAGCAACTGTTTGGCTTTTTCCAGATTTTGTTCCGCCAGTGCGCCCTGCACTAATACAAGTTGCGCCGCAACTTTCTCCAGCCCCTGCTGAAATACCTGTTGTTTTTCCGGAGCAAACTGATAAGCCTGCACCGAAGCTGTTAACTCCTGCAGGGTTTGTACTTTCTGCTGCATAGCCGGCACATCAGTGGCTGCCATTGCTTGTTTAAAGTTAAAACCCATTTTTTTCATCGTGGCTTCAACATCTGTGGTCGCAGCGACGACCGGAGCAACAGGTTCTTCGGCCATCACCAACGCAGGCTGCCCTGCCAAAACTGCCAGCAATACCGGGACTACAGAAAATAAAGACTGCCGTTTCATCATCACTACTCCGCAAAAAGACCGGCGCAGTCTAGCACAGCTTCAATGATACCACTGCGGCTATCTGCAGCCAGCGCCAGCGCGCCTTGTTTGCCAGGTTGCCTCCGCGGGGCGGATTGGCTAGACTACGGCGGTTTTTTCCGACGTTAATTAAAGTGAGAGAGCAGCCATGGGCGCGCAATGGAAATCCAAACACAAAGCTGATGCCGCAGCGGCAAAAGGCAAACTTTTTACCAAACTGGCAAAAGAAGTCATGGTCGCGGCGCGCAATGGTGCAGATCCGGCAATGAACGCCAAACTGCGGATGGCAATTGAAGCCTCACGCAAAGCGTCGATGCCAAAAGAAACACTGGAACGCGCTATTAAAAAAGGCGCCGGTTTACTCGACGGCCCGGTCAACTACGAACACGTTGTTTATGAAGGCTTTGCCCCGCACCAGGTGCCGGTGATTGTGGAATGTCTGACCGACAACAAAAACCGCTCAGCGCAAAGTATGCGAATTTTATTCCGCAAAGGTCAGCTCGGATCTTCCGGCTCAGTGTCATGGGATTTCAAACGTTTAGGTCAGATTGACGCTTCACCGGCCAATGCTGATGCCGACATTGAAATGGCCGCGATTGAAGCAGGTGCGCAGGATTTTGAACCTGGTGAAGAAGGCGATGCGGTATTTTATACTGAAATGACCGATCTGGATCTGGTCGCCAAAGCCCTGCCGGAATTTGGTTTTACTGTGTCAGCTGCCAAGCTGATTTATAAACCAAACAACCCGCTCAGCATGTCCACGCTGTCTGCAGAAGCACTGGCCGAAGTTGAACACTTCCTCGAAGCCATTGAAGATGACGACGACGTTCAGCACGTTTATGTTGGCCTTGGCGAATAAGCCTGCCCTGAGTAAAAAAACCGCCGGTTGGCGGTTTTTTTTCAGGCCCACAACGCAAGTATCGACACCAGCCCAAAGACACAAACACCGGCGCAGACAGGCCAGCCCAGCGAGCGGGTGCGACGCCAGACCAATACAGTGACCAGACCAGCCAGTACAGTGGCCAGCCAGCTAGTGGCACTCTGACTCACCGGAATAAGCGATACCCCCAACATAGCCGCAATCATGGTCGGCGCCAGCACAGTGAGCCACAGTGGCATCGCCTCGCCTTGCCGTACCGGGTCGCGCCGGCGCAAATGGCGCTGCATCCAAAGCAAGGGAAGCATCCGTAACAAAAAGGTTCCCAAAGCGCAGGCCAGTAACGTCAGCCAAATTTCAGTGCTCATGCTGCGCCTCCGTCCGGGTTGCCTGTTGCTGCAACAGATAAAACACCACAGCACCGCACAGGGCTGCCAGCGGGATCGCCAGATTGCTGTGGCCGGCTAACTTCAGCGCAAGCGCCACCAAAGCCGTACTGCTCAAAGTGCAGGTCCATTGCCAGGAAGTAAAACGTGGTGCCAGCAGCACAATGAATAATGCCGGCAGCGCAAACGGCAGCACTTGCCCGAGCAATGGCCAACGCGCCGTGATCTCAGCCCCGGCAATAGCCCCAAGCGCGGTGCCCCCGATCCAACTGCCCCAGGCAATCAACGCCGCACTGCAATACCAGCCAAGGCGCTGTGGCTCCGGCAACTGTGGCAAGCGGGTATGCGCTAAGGCAAAAATCTGGTCGGTCAGACCATGCATTAACCAGGGCCAGAGCCGGCCTGATGGCAAATAAGGCGCCAGATTTGGGCCATAGACTACATGGCGGGCATTAATTAGCAGCGTCATCACAATCACCAGCCAAAGCGGTGCATCGCTGGCAACCATGGCAATAAATAAAAACTGCGATGCGCCGGCATAAATCAATGTCGAGATCAGCACAGCAGCAACTGCAGTAAAACCAGCCTGCACCGCAATAAGGCCAAAGGATATTGCCACCGGAATGTAACCACCGAGCAATGGCAAAGCATCACGCGCCCCCAGGCGCCAGGCAGAGCTGTTACTCATCACACAGCTCCTGTTGTTGATAAACGATAGTGAGCAGCGCCGTCACCCAGTGCTCGCCACTGCGGTACAGATGCGGGACATCTGCAGCAAACTGATGACTGTCGCCAGCTTTAAGGCGCTTCAGAGTTCCGGCGCCCCCAACTTCAAGCTCGCCGCTAATCAGACAAATCATCTCCATAGTCCCCCTGGCATGCGCTTCAGCCTGCCGTTCGGTGTGAGGCGCGACCGACATCCAGTAGGCGTCAACCGCTGGCTGATCTTTGCCCTGATCCAACAATCGCACCTGCACACCCGCATCACCAACCAGTGCAGCAACAGGGGCAATTAAATTACCAAAAGGTACGCCAAGCTGTAGTGACAATCGCCAAATCGTGTCCAACGTCGGATTACCGGCTCCTTGTTCTAAGCGGGACAAATTCGATTTGGCGATGCCTGCAGCTGCAGCCAGCTGTGACAACGACAAGCCCCGGCTAATCCTCAGGCCCTGAATATGCCGGCCCAGTGTTTGTAAACTTTGCGGATCCAAGCCACTCCCCTCGTTATTATCGCGTCACAGCCGTTCTTTATATGGAACGTTCTATATAAAGAACGATTGATTGTCAAGGTCAACGAATGGCTGATGGACAGCCAGAAAAAACAACAGGAGCTGAAATCAGCTCCTGCTTTGCCTACCGACGAAGAACTACTGTGTCGCTAAAACTTCAGCGCCACTTTGACCGAAGCATCTACCTTGCTGGCGTCGACGTAACCAATCACCGACGGATTGGTGGCGACCAGCTTCAGCATTTCTTCTTCACTGCCAATCTCTTTTGGTGGTGTACCTTTGCCGGTAAACACCAGTTTCGACCAATAGGCTTTGAGCTGACTCGAGGATTTTTTCAAAACCGCGTCGTTAAAAGCCGTACTGGCCGGCGCGCTATCAGCCAGCGCCAGTGGCACCACCGACTGGCCGTCGGCAAAAGATTTTTCCCGCCCAAGGTATATCTTTGAGATGGTCGCTTCGTCCAGCTGATTATTGTTCGACGGATGCACAATCACAACCAGTTCAGCAACCGCCAGTTGACTAAATAGCAAACCGCTGATTATTAATAATTTTTTCATCATGCTCTCCTCAGAACACCAGATCGATGCCAAATGATAAGATTTTGTAATCGCCAACCGCAGCACGGGTATCAGTGCCAGTGAAATAGTCCGCTTTGAATGCGGCGCTGGGGTGGAAGTCGTAACGGACGGTCAGACCAACGCCATCAAATTCACGCTGGGCAAACGCATTGTGAATGCCTTTGCCCGTAGCTAATAACACCGGATGGGAGACACCACTGAGAAAATCATAATCGGCAGTCTGAGCGTAATCTTCGGTATGCAGCGTGAGAACCACGTTATCGAAACGTCGTCCTAATGCCAGATACCATGACTGATTCGACGCGTCGGTCGAATCTTTTACTTCGTACTCGACATACTCAAAGTCGACCAACCAGTTATCGCGATCAATAGCAAAACCACTAAACCAATACAGTCCGTCTTTATTGTCCCAACCAATCCGCGATTTAAAATCGTCAATTTGGCCACTGCTGGCTCCTGAATTTCTGGCCAGATTGATGCCGTTTGCCGCCAGGGGGAAGATAGTGCTGCTGTCGATGTTGCCACCATCAATCTGCGCGACAAAGGCACCGGCAAACAGCTGCCACCAATCGCCCGCCAGCGTGGCATTGGCACTGATGATATTGTCCAGACCAAAATTGGTATAGTTGTTGGTCACAGCACTGAAGGTTTCGCCGGACCAGCTGCCAAACAATACTTTGGTCGACAGACTGTAGTCGCCGACATTGTACTGGCTGTCCAGTGCGACACCTTCAATGGTACTGAAATCAAAATCAATATAAACCGCTTTCGGTAAGCGGGAAAAATTATGGGCGTAACCGACCTTTTCGTATTCCGACTGGTGGAAAATCGGATTGGCAAAACGGCCGGCACTAAGCCTGTGAGTATCATTGAACTGGTAACTCAGGTAGGCCCAGCGGGCTTCGACTTCAAAATCCTGCCTGCCTTCACCAAACAGCTGCACAGTCGCCGTCAAGCCTTCGCCGAGGTCAGCCTGCGCCTGCAGCGCAAACAACGACTCGGGCTTAAAGGTCAGCTCTCCCTCGGTAAAACCAGGGAAAGGCTCTAAGCCGCCGTCACTGGACACTGAAGTGCCGCGGATGGAAGCAAAGCCGTTCAGCTTCACCTCAGCACCGGCTGTTGCCGGCAACAGCGCGGTAACAAGCACCAAGCCGAGTGTAGGCAACGCTTTATCAGACAATACAATAGGTTTCATCTCTATCCTGCCTTTTTTATGATATGCCCTTCAAGCGTAGCCGAAGCGGCAGGCAACAGAGAAAATTCGTTTGGAAACAGCAGTAAAAACGCGTTTGACCGTAAAAAGCGTTGGCAAAGCCTCAGAATCGAGGCTGTTGTCGCTGCCGATAAGCACGAAAGCCGGTTAAAGCCAGGCAAATAATCAACAGCACACTGTATTCCACACCATTGCGGCCAGCGCCGACGACAAACCAGCCAAAAGGCGCATGGACCAACCATAGGCCTGTGGCGTAAATGGCAATGAAACCCAGCGATAACGGCCAGACCCATTTGCCGGCGGCATACAGCAATGTTGCAATAATTTCATAGCCTGTGACAGCAGCCGCCAGATAAAAACCTGCCGGCAAGCCCTGCGTCTGCAGCCATTCGCCAAAAGGCACCACACCGCCCCCTAACAACCGGGTCCAACCGTGCGCCGCTAATAAGCCGGCCAACGTCAGTCGTAATATCAACCATAACTGCGCGTCAGACGGGGTGGGTTTATAGGGCGGCATGTCGTACTCCTGTTGCTAAGGGCTGTCAGTCTAATAAAGTACAAATCTGATCAAATGGCTTTTTCTTCAGTGCATGGGCCGGCACTGTCGCATCGTGTGCCGGATAACCTAAGACCAGAAGCATGTAAGGCCGGTCGTTGTCGTTATCGCGGCCACAAATTTTGCTTAAAAAACTCATCGGTTTTGGCGTATGGGTCAAAGACACCAGCCCAACCTGATGCGCCGCCTGGATCAAAAACCCGGTCGCAATACCGACA
>CAMLNG010000047.1 GCA_946481195.1 uncultured Chromatiaceae bacterium | reverse complement strand
TTTTGACAGCGCCATCATCGCCGCTGGTTCTGAGCCAGTAGCTCTGCCATTTATTCCAAAAGATGACCCACGTGTCATTGATTCAACCGGCGCACTGGAACTCAAAGATATCCCAGGCGAAATGCTGGTATTAGGCGGCGGTATCATCGGCCTGGAAATGGGTACTGTATACCGTGCTTTAGGTTCCAAAGTGTCTGTGGTTGAATTTGCTGACCAGCTGGTTCCGGCAGCAGATGCTGACCTGGTGAAAGCCTATACCAAGTACAACAAAGACAATTACACGCTGATGCTGTCGACCAAAGTGACTGCAGTTGAAGCCAAAGCGGACGGCCTGTACGTCACGTTTGAAGGCAAAAATGCCCCGGCTTCACCAGTGCGTTACGACAAAATTCTGGTTGCAGTGGGTCGTCGTCCAAACGGCAACCTGTTAGATGCGGCTAAAGCCGGCGTGAACGTTGACGAGCGTGGTTTCATTAACGTCGACAAACAGCTGCGCACCAACGTGCCACATATTTTCGCCATTGGCGACGTGATTGGTCAGCCAATGCTGGCGCACAAAGCGGTGCACGAAGGCCACGTTGCTGCTGAAGTCATCTCTGGTATGAAACACTTCTTCGACCCACGTTGCATTCCTTCTGTGGCTTACACGGATCCGGAGATGGCCTGGGTAGGTATCACTGAAAAAGAAGCCAAAGAAAAAGGCATCGCAGTAGAAACTGCAACTTTCCCATGGGCAGCTTCTGGCCGCGCTATCGCATCAGCCCGTACTGAAGGCTTCACCAAACTGATTTTCGACAAAGAATCACACCGCATCCTGGGTGGCGCTATTGTCGGTATCAATGCCGGTGAAATGCTGGGTGAGATCTGCTTAGCGGTTGAAATGGGTGCAGATGCCGAAGATATCGCGCTGACTATCCATGCCCACCCAACGCTGAACGAGTCGATTGGCCTGGCGGCTGAGATTTACGAAGGTTCAATCACTGACCTGCCAAATCCAAAAGCGAAAAAGAAATAAGTTTGGTTTGAACTGAACTTAACCAAATAAAGGCCGCCATTGCGGCCTTTGTTGTTTTTACAGACTGCCAAATTCCACCTTCCACCTGAACTGTTCCTGTTGTGCACCGACCAGCCGCAAATACACTGCTACAGCCCGATGTTTGCGGTACAATCACCGCCAAATTCTAATGAAGCAGCGATTCTTTATTTATCGAAAATAAATGATGATTTCGAATGCTTTCGATAATAATATATAACCAATGTCCCAACAGGAGGCTTTATGCGCAATTCCGCGTTCCTCAGCCATATCCAGCACCAAATCGATGACGTGAAAGCCGAAGGCCTGTACAAAGGCGAGCGGATCATCACGTCGCAGCAATTTTCAGACGTGACCGTCAACGGCGAGCAGGTTTTAAACTTTTGCGCCAACAACTACTTAGGCCTGGCTAACTCCCCAGAACTGATTGCTGCCGCGCAGCAGGGCCTCGACAGCCACGGTTTTGGCGTCGCCTCAGTGCGGTTTATTTGCGGTACTCAGGATATTCACAAAACCTTAGAAGCGCGTATCAGTGCGTTTTTAGGCACTGAAGATACCATTTTGTATTCGAGCTGCTTTGATGCTAACGGCGGTTTGTTTGAAACCATTTTAGGCGCCGAAGATGCGGTCATTTCCGATGCACTGAATCATGCCTCGATTATCGATGGGGTGCGGCTGTGTAAAGCCAAACGGTATCGCTATGCCAATAACGATATGGCCGAATTAGAAGCGCAATTAAAACAAGCCGATGCTGATGGCGCGCGTTTTAAACTGATTGCCACCGACGGTGTGTTTTCGATGGACGGCGTCATTGCCGACCTCAAATCCATTTGCGATTTAGCTGACAAATACAATGCCTTAGTGATGGTCGATGACAGCCATGCTGTGGGTTTTGTCGGTAAAAACGGCCGCGGTACTCATGAATACTGCGATGTGTTAGACCGCGTCGATATCATCACCGGCACTTTGGGCAAAGCTTTAGGTGGCGCCTCCGGTGGTTACACCTCAGGCAAAAAAGAAATCATCGAGTGGCTCAGACAGCGCTCACGGCCGTATTTGTTCTCGAACAGTCTGGCGCCTTCTATTGTCACTGCGTCGATTAAAGTGCTCGACATGCTGGCGCAAGGTGACGCGCTCAGAGCTAAACTCTGGGATAACGCGGCCTATTTCCGCGAGCAGATGACGGCAGCAGGTTTTACCCTGGCTGGTAAAGACCATGCGATTATTCCGGTGATGCTGGGCGATGCCAAAGTTGCCGGTGAATTTGCCCGCCGCATGCTGGAGCAAGGCGTGTATGTGGTCGGCTTCTCGTTCCCGGTGGTGCCAAAAGGTCAGGCGCGCATTCGCACGCAAATCTCGGCGGCACACAGCAAAGCGCAGCTGGATAAAGCCATTGCCGCTTTTATCCGTACCGGTAAAGACATGGGCGTGATTTCTTAAGGTAGCAACATGAAAGCATTAGCGAAATTAAAAGCAGAACCGGGTATTTGGCAAACCGAAGTGCCGATGCCGGAAGTCGGGCCAAACGACGTTTTAATCAAAATTAAAAAGACGGCCATTTGTGGCACTGATGTGCATATCTACAAATGGGACGACTGGGCGCAAAAAACCATTCCGCATGGCATGGTGGTAGGCCATGAATATGTAGGTGTTGTGGTGGGCATGGGCTCGGAAGTGCGTGGTTTTTCTGTGGGTGACCGCGTGTCCGGTGAAGGCCATTTAGTCTGCGGTCATTGCCGTAACTGCCGCGCCGGTCGGGTGCATTTGTGCCGCAATACCATTGGTGTTGGCGTGAACCGCCAGGGTTCTTTTGCCGAGTATCTGGTGATCCCGGCCTTTAACGCTTTTAAAATCCCGGACAATATTCCGGACAACATCGCCGCTATTTTTGACCCGTTCGGCAATGCCGTGCATACCACTTTGTCGTTTGATTTAGTTGGTGAAGACGTGCTGATCACCGGCGCCGGCCCTATTGGTATTATGGCGGTCGCTGTAGCGCGCCATGTCGGCGCCCGCCATATTGTCATCACCGATGTCAATCCATTCCGGCTCGAGCTCGCCATGAAAATGGGCGCGACCCGCGCCGTCGATGTCAGCAAACAAAATCTGACGGATGTCATGGCCGAATTGGGCATGACCGAAGGGTTTGATGTCGGTTTAGAAATGTCCGGTGTGCCGTCGGCATTCCGCTCAATGCTCGACACCATCAACCACGGTGGCAAAATTGCGATGTTAGGTATTCCACCGTCTGATATGGCGGTGGACTGGAACAAAGTGATTTTTAAAGGCCTGGTGATTAAAGGCATTTATGGCCGCGAGATGTTCGAAACCTGGTACAAAATGGCGAGCCTGATCCAATCCGGTCTGGATTTAACACCAATTGTCACGCACGAAATGCCGGTCGCTGAGTTCCAGCAGGGCTTTGACATTATGTGCTCAGGCCAGAGCGGTAAAGTGGTGCTGAACTGGGAATAATCCTGGCACGAACCCAACTGAATACGCCGGGGAACACCCGGCGTTTTTGTGTTGGCGACGGGTTAAAAATGCCACTTCAGCAACAAGTTGACATTGTTTTCGTGACTGCGCAGCTGCGGGCTGTCAATGACCCCAAACTTATGTCGCCACCAGACGTACTCCACGCCGAACCAAACCTGGCTTTTACCTTGCCAGAGTGAACTTGCCAGCCATTTGAATTGCGAGGTCCAGTTAAAATTGGCGTGTTGATCGACGCTGCCACTGGCCCAGTCGATAAAACCATCATATAAAAACGGTTGACCGGCCAGCTGAAACGGCGCGCCCCAGGCCAAAGTTGCCTGCCAGTTGTCGGCGATTTGTTCATTGTTGCGCCGGTAAAAATTCAGTTGAGTGAACTTCATACCGGGAACAGCCAAATCCAGGCCAATACCGTAAAGCAAATTAGTGCGCTGCGACGACATTTCGATGTGGCTTGCAAGTAAAACATCTTTAATCAAACCGTCGGGTTCAAGTTGCCAGCCGTTTTTACCGAGGCTAAAGCGTGGCTGTAATTCTGCGTAGTTTGTGTGTTGACCATTGGCGAACTTCATATGGTCGAGAAAGAAAAAGCTATCACCCCAGCTGGTGGCTGCAGCATGCTCAATGGTCAGCACCTGCCGGTTCGGGTCACCCAACCGGTAATGGCTGCCGTTTAAATAAGTCAGGCGAAAATCCTGCCATAACACTTCAGCGCTTAAGGGCTGCGATTTGGTGACTGCAACAAAAAGGAATAAAGCGGGAATTCGACACCAAAAACGACCTAAGTTCATAAGAAGCTCCGCTACAGCCTGATTGCAGCAGTATAGTCAGCATAGTTGTGTGCGCCATCTGCTCCGCTATGCTTCAGTCATGACCGCTACAAAAATAAGGTTTGCCATGCGTCTGTTCGTTGCGGGACTGTGGTTATGTGCAGGCATTTGGGCTGGTGCGGCACTGGCGGATAAACCGTTGCAGGTTTTAGTGGGGATGAACAAACCGCCATATATCCAGGTGGACAGTTCGGATGGCTTTGAAATTGAGCTGCTGCGTGAAATTGCCAGAGTGATGCAACTACCGGCTGAATTTACTTATGTACCGAATAAACGCATCTTCACTTTGCTGCAGCAGGGCATTGGTGATATTGCGACTTTGCAAAAAAAGGCTGCAGACCAACCGAAAATTTTCTACAGCTGCCCATATATCCGCTATCAAAATGTTGCGGTCACGCTGGCAACGAATCAGATCAGCTTAAATGATGTGGCTGATTTAGCGCCGTTCTCCATTCTGGCGTTTCAGAATGCGGTGCAGGTGTTGCCTGAGGCTTATCAGCGTATAGCGCTGACCTCTCCGAGTTACCGCGAGACCGTGGATCAGCGTACACAGGTCGAGATGTTGCAGAAGCAGCGGGTGCAGGTGGTGGTGATGGATATGAACATCTTTTTTTATTACCACACCAAGGCAGAGCAGGCCGGTCAGGTACAAATTCATCCACTGTTTGCGCCGACTTTTTATCGTGCGGCGTTTCGAAGCAGGGAACTGGCTAACGCTTTTAATCAGGCTTTGCAGCAAGTGCAGCGTTCCGCCGCTTATAGCCTGTTGCAGGAGCGCTATTTTGGCAATGCAACGGCGGCAGCTCCGCCGCCATGTGAGCTGAACCCACTGTAACCCAGTTTTGTGGCAGGTTTAATTTTGCGGCGGGCCTAGTACCAGGGTGATTTCCAGATGACCTTGTTCAATCGGCAAACTCAGATCGGTTTCCAGCTGAGTTTTTAATTCATCATAAGGCCGGTGCAGCGCCACCAGACCATAACCGCGGTTACGGCCGTGCACTTTACCCATATACAACGCCATATCAGCCAGTTTCAGCGCTTTTTCCCAGTTCAGCTGGGTTTCGTCAACAGCGGCAAATGGCAAGGTCAAAAAACCGGCTGATGCCGTGACCGGAATACTGCTGTTTTGATAGGGCACCGGCGTACTGCCGATGACCTGTAAGGCCCGGTTGGTGAAATTGGTCAGGGCAGTCTGATTCAGATTGCGCAGTACTATTAAAAACTCTTCGCCGCCCCAACGCAGCACCATATCGCCTTGTCGGGTGAGTTGTTTCAGCCGCTGGCCTATTTCGATTAACACCGCATCACCGGCGGCGTGGCCATGATGGTCATTGATGTGTTTGAAGTAATCAATGTCCAGCAGGATAAAGCCGTCAGTGCTGGCTGTTGGTAACTGCCGGCGCTCACCCTGTTCAGTGCGTTTTTGCATAAATTCGTGTAACGAACGCCGGTTCAGTAAGCCGGTCAGTGGGTCGTGCAACGAGTTATAAGCCAGCTGATCGTTGGCCTGACGCAGTTGCTGATTGGCATTGCGAACTTTGCGGTACAGCAAGTACAACAGTGCTGTGGCTAACAGCACGACCAGACCGAACAATAACATCACCCGTTGCTGCAGTTGTTTTTGCGCCAGTTCTGCGGTGCTGAGTTTGTTTTGCTGTTCCAAACTTTCTATTTGTTTCGCTTTTTCTTTGGCAGAAAAAGCTTCCTGCAGGGCACTGATTTCCTGATCGCGATCAGTTTTAAAAATGTTCTGGCTCAGCACATTATACTCGCGCAGCAGACGGGCTTCGTCCGCATGAGCTTTAGCAAAACCGTAGGCGTCAGCCAGCTCGCCGACATAACTCAACAAATCAGTGTCAGGCAGTTGCAGTTCACGCGCTTTTTCCACCATGGCGGCCATCTGCGCCAGGCCTTCCTGATGTTTGCCCTGCAAGACTTTGATATAACCCAGATTAAAATCTGCGGTCAGCACCATCGCCGAAAAATGCAGTTGCTCGGCCAGTTGTCTGGCTTCGGTAAACAGCGGCACCGCTTGCGCATATTGGCCTTGCTTGAGGCGTAAATCGCCGATGTTATTCAGCAGTGTCGCGCTGGATAAAGTGTTATTGAGTTTACGCGCCCATTGCAGACCTTGTTGGTTGGCTTGTTCTGCGGCTTTAAATTGCTGTTGGGAGGCAAAATTCACGCCTAACTGCAGGAATAAATCCGGCAGCATAAAATTCAGTGTTGCGTCGGATTGCGCTTGTTTAATTGCAGTCTGCAGCAAGTCATCGGCTTTTTGATACTGTGCCAGCACAGTATTCAGACCGGCAATTGCACCCTGCAGATAGATCTTTCTGACCGCGGTGCGTGGGTGGCTTGAATTCTCAATCGCATGAAAAGCCTGATAATAGGCTTGCAGCGCGTCGTCATAACGGTCTTCAGCCTGCAAAAAACTCCCGAGCGTATTCGCCGCGTAGTAACGAATACGTTCCAGATTGGCGCCGTTTAAGGCTTCCTGCAGTTGTGGCACCAGCGCGCGGGCTTTGCCTGGCTGATTTTGTGCCCGGTATAACGCCAGCTGGTCGGTCAGCGCTTCAGTACGGATATCTTCGCTCTGGCTTTGTTCTGCCAAGTCCAGACTCAGATCAATGTAGTGCTGCGCTTTGCTAAAATCCTGCTGTTCCCGATAGTCGCTGCCAAGATAAGACCAGAGCCGGGCGCGGGTGATGGCCGCAGTGGAGGGGGTCTGCTTAGGTTCCAGATTGCGGATAAAAGCTGATGCCTGCGCCGGTTGTTCATTGGTTAATTGCAGATAATTGTCCAGCTCAGTATCCAGCGGGTCCGCTATCGCCACGGACAGCACCAGACTGCAAAGGAACACACTTAAACCAAACAGCGATAACAATGGGTTCAATCGAACTCCTCAGCGAATTTTTTTAATAGTAGTAGCGCCTGTAACAGGCACTTCGCATCTGTGGCTTTGTTGTTATCTTAGCCAGAAATCGCATAAAAGCGGTAGTGCCAAGCTGTTGTTTACGAAAAATTTAGTTACAAAATTTGCCCGCGCAGAAATCTTCGCTCAGCAGTAAAACCTTCTGGTAAGATGAAGGCCCTTGCGCCTCAAGAGGTTTTTTGATGCAGGCCGTCCAGCATCTGTTTCGCCAGCTCCTGACTTTATCAGTCTTACTCTGCACTTTGGTGTTGTGTGTCGCCTGGTTATTGCTTGACCGTGCACCTTTGTTAAACGAAACCGGCCAGTTAAATGCGGCGGCGGTGCGTAACAGCCAGCAGTTGCTGAATAATCTGAACCAATCAATGCGAGACCCTGGTCAGCAGTTGGTGATCCAGACAAATGCCGATGAGCTCAATGCCGCTTTTACCATCGCAAGTCGTAGTTTGCCGGGTTTTCAGGGCAAAACTCAGATCAATGACAGTGGTTTAACCATCCTGATGACGATGCCTTTGCAGCTGTTTTCCTGGCATTGGTATGTCAACGCGCATTTACAGATTGAGCCTTCGGTCGGCCCGTTGCAGCTGCGCAAAGTGCAAATCGGCAGTCTGACCTTGCCAGGTGGCATGGCGCTTGGTTTATTGGGCTGGGTAGCCGATCAGGTGTGGGGGCCGGGACAAGGCGCTGAATTACTGGCGAAAGTCCGCTCTGTCACAGTGCAGCAGGATGCGGTGAAGGTGGAACTGAACAAATCTGCCGATTTCAGTTTCAGTGCGTTAAAACATTCGGGGCTAAACCTGTATAAACAATGGTTTCGTGACGAAGACCAAAAAGAGCTGATTGAACATTATTATGGCTTGGCACTGCAACACAGCCAGCAATCAGTGGCGTCGCAAAGCCTTATCAATTATCTGCAACTGTTGCTGCGCGAAGCAAATAAGCGCAGCGAGGCAAAACCAGAACTGGCGGTGCGGGAAAATCAGGCAGTGATTCTGGCGCTGGCTCAGTTGTTGGGTGGTCGTAACCTGCAGCTGCTGGTGAACGAAGTCAAAGCCAATCCGCAAGGCAAAACGCCAAGAGTAACCTTGGCGCGCCGGCCGGATTTACAACAGCATTTTATCTATTCTGCGACTTTGCACGTGCTCGGCAGTCAGCGTTTATCCTCGGCCGTTGGCGAAGCCAAAGAATTGCTCGATTCGCTAAAAGGGGGCAGCGGTTTTAGTTTCGTTGATTTACTGGCGGACCGTGCCGGCATTCGTTTTGCCCGGTTGGCAGTGGCTACACCGGAGTCGGCGCGCGCGTTACAGCAGTTTTTCAGCACAGCAGAGCGCACTGAACCTGAGTTGTTTCCAAGTAAAAGCCGGCTACCGGAAGGCCTGCCACAAGAAATGTTTGAACAGCAATATCAGTCGATCGATTCCGCGGTTTACCAGCAAATGGTGGCTGAAATCGACCGACGTTTAAATGCCTTACCGCTGTATCAGCTGGGGCGCTAACCTTAACGTCAGCGCATCAGGCCGTTGAGCTGGTCCAGCGCGTCTGACCACTCTGCGTCCTGTTGATACGCATCTTTCAGAAAGCTGGCCTGCGCCGGCGTCCAGAACTCGGCCTGGTACAAATACTGGCCCTCGTTGAGGCGATAATGCCGGGCAAACCTTTCAATACTTGCGTCGTCGCTGGGTAAACCCAGCTGGTCGAACAGGGTATACAAATTGTGCTTGCTGGTATCCATGTTGTACCTCCACTGTCTTTGGTTGAAAAGTATACAGATAAATTCTGACAGTATAGAAGCCAGTCGGTTCCTTTGCTGAGGTTGGGTTAATCGGTTGGCAGGCTGGGGCGACGATGCCGCGTCAGCCGAAACCCCAGCAAGACAAAACCACCGAGCGTAAATCCCAGCGCACTTCCGGCACTGATGATCAGTAACGGATGATTAAAATCACTGCGGTCTTCATAATCCATGATATGCAGCATCCAGAAGAAGTCGTACAGACGCCAGGTATCTGTTCTCACCCGCAACAGCTGCCCGCTGATCGGGTGAAAATAAAACGCAGTGTGCTCAGCGTCGGCAAATTGCACCTGCCACAGTGGCGCTGTTAAGCCGCGTACTTCAGCAGGTACTTGCGTTAATAGTTCGGTGCTGTGGACTGCGCCTTCACCCTGATAACGTTGCTGTGCCAGCTCTTTTACTTCATGCGCGTTTAAAGGCGCCAATACCTGGCCGGATAGGGCACTGATAAATAGTTGTTGGTCCTTTTGTTGTAACTGATAAACCGGTTCAGCCCCACGTTGGCTCAAGCTAAGCTGCGCTTGGTGAAATTCCGCAGGAGCCTGCTGCAACGCAGCTGCCGGCGTGACCGCAGCATCGCACCAGCGCGCAACCGGCGCTGGTATTTGCAAATGTTCGCCCCGGACTTGCTCGATAGGAAACCAGCTCATCACCACACCACTGGCAAACCAGGCCAGTAATTGCACAGACAGCACCAGCCCGAGATAAAAGTGCAGATTGCGCCAGAAACGCTCGCGGCGCAGGTTCGGAAGGGACATAGCCAAGGCTCAGATTTTAAATAAAAAATACTTTACCTGTGGTTAAAAAATAAAAAAGCCCCTGCGACAATAAGTCGCAGGGGCTTTCAGATAACCGCGCTGAATTACGGCTGTTGTAAAGACCACTGAGTTAACAGACGAACACCAAAACCGGTAGCGCCTGTGGGGTGCACGCCTTTATCACTGCTGGCCAGTGCATTACCGGCGATATCCAGATGCGCCCAGGGCGTGTCGCCGGCGAATTGTTTTAAGAACCAGGCTGCGGTCGATGCACCGGTGGTTTTACCGGTGTTGCGTAAATCCGCAATGTCGCTTTTCAGCTCACTGGCGAATTCATCACTAAGTGGTAAACGCCACAAAGGTTCGCCGCTGCTTTTGGCCGCCTGTAACAAAGCACTGTGCAAGGATTCATCTTCAGTGAAAAGCCCGGCGTAATAGCTGCCCAGCGCGCCGACTTTGCTGCCGGTTAACGTAGCAATATCAACCATCGCGCGTGGCTGATATTCTTTGCGGGCGTACCACATCGCATCGGCCATCACCAACCGGCCTTCGGCATCGGTGGAGGTGATTTGCACTGTCAGGCCCTGAGCCGTTTTTAATACATCACCGGGCAGGTAAGCGTCGGATGAAATCATGTTTTCCGCCATCGCCATCAGGCCCACCACATTGACTTTGGCTTTTTGCAGCGCCAGCGCTTTGATGGTGCCCAGTACAGCCGCAGCACCTGCCATGTCACTGGTCATCCGTACTATCGATTCGCCATCAGTTTTCAGGTTGTAACCGCCGGTATCAAAAGTGATGCCTTTGCCAACTAACGCCAACGGCGCTTTGTTATCACCCTGCCAGTGCGCTATCACGAGACGGGGCGGGCGCTCACTGCCACGGCCAACTGCCGCCAAAGCGCCCATCCCCAGTTTGTCGATGGCTTTTTCATCCAGCACTGTGACTTTGACGCCGAGCTTTTGCAGTGCCAACGCGGCTTCGGCGAAACTTTGTGGCGTTAAATCTGCAGCCGGTAAATTGGTCAGATCGCGTGCCAGATAAACACCTTCGGCCACCGCTTGTAGCTGCTGATGTTGTTGTTCAGCGTTTTTGGCATCTGCAACTACCACGTTAACAGCGACTTTGCGTGGTGCTTCAGCTTTTGATTTCAGTTGGTCAAAGCGATAGGACCGCAGCTCCAGGCCATGGATCAGCTGCGGCATTGCCGCCAGATAACGACCATCGATGGTTACTTGCAGCGCATTGCTTTTATCCAGTGCTGCCGCTAAATCACCGCCATAAGCAGCCAGCTTGTCATCGGCGATCACCGGCTTATCACCCAGCCCCAACAACAATACCCGCTGGTAACCCGCGACCTGATAAAGCTGGCTGATGGCACCCGCTTTGCCGGTGAAACCTGCGGCAGCTAATTGCTGTTTTAGCAGTGGGTCACTGAGCAGGCTGTTATTGCCATTGGTAAGATCGCTGCTGCGCAGGGGCAGTACCAAAGTATCCTGTGGCGCCGGCAGGGCGTTCAGGTACTGATATTGTGGATCTATGGCGGCCTGAGTCAGGCCGCTGATGCTCAAAGCCAACAAGGCAAATGAATAACGTAAGCGCATAAATGCTCCCGGAGTGGTAAAAGCCTATAGATACGTGAGAACAGGCCGTTGGTGCAGCGGAATGCGGCTGATGACCGGAACAGGTCGATGAATTGTGATACTGTTACAAAAAAGCCGGCGCGATGGCCGGCTTGTTTTCACCGATACAATTACAGCTTGCCGTTTTTAGCCGGATAACCCAGCACTGAAGCATTGGCCCAGTTGGCACAGACACCTGATTTTCCACCCGTTGTACGCAGACTCAGCAAGCGAATACCGCGGATATCCAGCTCGGGTTTCACTACAGCCGGCGCCTGCACCAAGCCAGAGTCGTACAGCAGCTTGTCATCGCCATAAATCTGAAATTGCACGCCGCCTTGGTCACGGCAGCTGTCATCGATACCGACATCAGCGCGCAGCAGGCGCCATTGGCCTGTCAGCTGATAATCAATCCGGCTTTGTGCCGCGACGCCAAGGCCTTTGCGGAATTTCAGCCCGTTCATCGACATCACACTGCCATCATTGGCTTTGTTGCCGCCATTACTTTGGTTCAGTTCGACCGGGCCTGCGGTATTGTCGCTGCGCTGCGGTTTTTGCTCAGCTAAAAACAGCTGGACCAGCTCAGTCTCAGGTTCCGGTTGTTGTAAGACACGGAACTCAGAAATGGCGATCGGGCTCACGACCTTGGGAAGCAAAGCGTTAAAGGCTTGCGCTGTACCTGACGCTGCAGCGGTGACCATCGGATCGGCTTCGGCCTGATCTTGTGTGCTTAAAATGCGGAAGCGGAACAAACTGCCGGGTTTGGCGGCAAACTCGACCTTCTGTTTTTGCTGCAGCTTTTGCAAACGACCACGCGCCACCGGCTCGCCCCATTCACCGTTATTGTCAGCCAGATACACTTCATAGTCGGCGACCTGACCATATTGCCAGTGCTGGTCATTACGTGGCGCGATTTCAAAACCATTCACCATACGCCGCTCACCCAGCGCCAGCGTGAACTCATGGGCACCGGTTTTCAGCGACTGGTCGCGTTTGGTGCGAAACCAGGTACCGGGTTTGCCGTCAAAGGCGTTTTCCAGCACATGACCTGATTCCTCTGCCGGCCGGTTCAGCACCAGAAGACTGTCAGCGGCAATTTCATTGCCAAGATCCGGTGCTTTGGCATAACCAGCTGTGGCTGCCAGGCTTTGGCCACTATTGATTTGCACGGTGAAATGAAGCCCCTGACGGATATCCGTTTTTGCCGTTTTGACATGAACCACACCGTATTTGGCGTTGCTGAAATACCAGCCACTGCCGGCTTTGGCAAAAGCTGCTGCATCCGGCAGTGCTTGCAGCGCTTTACCGTCGAGCTGCACTGCATCCGGTTTAACCCGGCTATGTAACTGCAGCTGATAGACCCGCGCAGGTTCCTGGCCATGATATTGGCCACTCACCGGTGCAATATCCACCTGAATATCACCGGCTTTACCGGCAGCAAAAGAAGGTGCTTTGACGCTGAATTGCTGGGTACTGAAAGCCCCTTGCTGATACTGGCGGGTGTTGCCGTCATCTTCGTACAGGCTAAATTCGCTGTCGCCAAAGGGGTAGATATCCAGCGTCAGCACATCTTTGGGTTTTTCGCCGTCGTACAACATGGCGTCGTACATCGGAATAATGGCGCCGGCGCGGACAAACAGCGGCATGGTTTTTAAGTCGACCTGATAGTCCAGCTGCTGGCCGGCAGCCGGCACGCTGACTACGCGGCCATCCCAATAATCGACCCATTGCCCTTGCGGTAAAAACAC
>CAMLNG010000046.1 GCA_946481195.1 uncultured Chromatiaceae bacterium | reverse complement strand
CATTCACCGGTGTGGTGATTGCCCACCCGCCGGAGGGCTGAACTTGAACCATCCCGACTCATCAGCAGGGGCCGAGCTGTCACAACAACTGCTGGCACTGCAGGCGGAAAACCAAAAGCTGCGCAAAATCAATCAGGCGCTGATTGAACGCGTTGAGGCCGGCCATGTCGCAGTGCAAACCGGGCCTTATGCCGCCTTTCAGCACGCGGCCGTACTGGCCGAACAGGTGCGGGAGCGCACGGCCGAACTGTCACAGGCTTATGACGAGCTGCGCCGTTCCCTGCGTTATTCTGAAACCCTGGCACAAAGCGAGCGCTGGATCCGCACTATTACCGACCATGTGCCGGCGATGATTGCTTATCTGTCTGCGGCCGGGATTTATCTGTTTACCAACCGCGGCTATGACGAATTTTATGGCGTGCCGACCGGCAGTTTATTAAACCAGACTTTGGATGCAGCACATGGTCCGCAAGGCGCCGCCAGGCTCGCACCTTATGTGTTGCAAGTCTTAAATGGCCAGCAGGTGGTTTTTGAAATCGACGAGCGCAATGCCGCCGGCGAGTGGCGGCATTTGCTGAAAACCTATGTGCCGCACCGGGACGAGCAACAGCAAATCAACGGTTTTTTTGTATTAAACCGCGACATTACTGAGCGCAAACGCACGTCGGAAGCTTTGCGTCAGGCCAATCTGCATTTGGAACAACGGGTTGCTGAACGCACCGCTGCACTGACAGCCCTGAACCAACAACTGCGTGCCGCCACCGCGGCTGCCGAGCAGGCCAATCAGTCGAAAAGCCAGCTGTTAGCGGCCGTCAGCCATGATGTGTTGCAGCCGCTGAACGCGGCCCGGCTGTTTAACGGGGCCTTATTGGAACAACCGCTTACCCATAACCAACAACAGCTGGTGTTGTCGGCCGGCCGGGCACTGGATGACGTCGGCGATTTGCTGCGCACGCTGGTTGATTTATCCAAACTGGATGCTGGCCAGTTGCAACCTGATTGCTGCAACGTAGCACTTGGGCCTTTGCTGGCTGCACTGGCCAGCGAGTTTGCCGCGATGGCAGGCAGTAAAGGATTGCAATTCCGTGCTGTGGCCAGCACAGCAACCGTCTGGACAGATCCAGCCTGGTTGACGCGAATTTTGCGCAATTTGCTGACCAACGCCTTGCGTTACACGCCGCCCGGTGGCTCAGTGTTGCTGGGCTGCCGGCGACGGGGCGACAAAGTGGAAATTCAGGTACTGGATAGCGGCGTCGGCATCGCGGCTGAGCATCTTGGCGTGATTTTTCAGGAATTTCAGCGCCTGCCGCAAAGCCGTGCCACTGAGGCCGGCCTGGGTCTGGGGCTGGCGATTGTCGAACGGCTTTGCCGGTTACTGGCTCATCCGCTGCGGGTGCAGTCAGTGCCTGGCCGGGGGTCAGTATTTGCGCTGCAGCTACCAGCTGCCCAACCGCTACCACAAGTGCAACCAGCGTTCACATCTGAGACGGAATCAACTGCCGGCACCATCTGGGTTATCGATAACGATGCAACGATTTGCCAGGCCATGGCTACTTTATTAGCAAGCTGGGGTTATCGGGTACAAAGCGGTGCTGACGCCATTACTTTTGCCGAACAGGATAAACCCAATCTGCTGATTGTTGATTATCATCTGGCAGATGGTTTGCTGGGTACTTCTGTCGCGCGACAAATAACAGACCGGGCGGGTTTTGCTGATTTACCGGTATTGATGATCACTGCCAATAGCCAGCAGCAGCTTGCTGTTGAACTGAAACAACAAGGTTATCAGCTGCTATACAAACCGGTGCGGCCGCTGCAGCTCAAAAGCATGCTGCGCCATCTGCTGACGGGCAATTTACAGACCTGTTGATTTACAGATACAAACTGAAATCGAGATCACGCGCCAGTAAAATGGCCTGCACCCGGCTTGGCACGCCGAGTTTAGCCAGTACGGCAGAGACATGGGCTTTGACTGTGGTTTCAGCAATACAGAGTGCGTCGGCGATTTGTTTATTCGATTCGCCACTGACCATCCGCTGTAACACTTTGATTTGTTTTTTGGTCAGGCCACGTAGCAACGCCTGCTCAGCTTTGTGCTCGATGGCACTTTGCGCACTCTGCGTGCTTTGCCGGAAAGTATCCGCCGGCAGATAAATATCGCCATTGAGTAACTGCTTCAGCGCACCGACCAGTTGCTGACGGCCAGCCGCTTTGGAAATAAAGCCGGCAGCGCCAAACGCCATCGCTTGTAATACCGTTTGTTTATCATCTTCAGCCGACAACATCGCCACGGCAATCTGTGGGAACTGCTGTCGTAGTTGCACCAAGCCATTAAGTCCGGTCATACCCGGCATATTCAGGTCCAGCAATATAAAGTCCAGTGCAGCGTAGCGGGTCGCAAGTGCCTGCACTTCAGCCAGAGACCCCGCTTCCAGCACTGTCAGATCGTGGAAATTCTGTGTCAGCACATCTTTCAGGGCGTCACGGTATAACGGATGATCATCGGCTACGCAGATATATTGCATCGGTGTGGTTTTTTAATTGGGCTTTTAGCAGAGTAAAGACTGGCGCGGCTTTGTGCAAGCAGCCGGACCTGACCGACTGCTTTGTGCCCCCCAGCTTTAACGCTCAAAAGTCCCTTTTACCAGCGCCTGACCGCCCTGGACCAGCCGACGGCCTTTGGCCAGCACGGTGTCCAGCTGTAAATCATCCCGGCGCAGTAACAGTAAGTCAGCATCCAGACCAACCGCCAAACGGCCTTTTTGTCCAAGACCTAATACGGTCGCAGGTGCCGCTGTGACTGCGGTTAAAGCATGTGCCAGCGGCACCTGATGGCGCTTGACTGCATCGCGGAAACTATCAAACAGGCTACGTACTTGCCCGACCTCCAGGCCCTGCAATTCACCATCCTCGTTAAAAACCGGCAGGCTGGCGTTGCCGTCCGAGCTTAAAGTCAGCTGCAGTGGCGCAATGCCCAGATAGAGCGCTTCCGCCAACGCTGCGGCAGCTGCGACTTCGCCGTGCTGCAAATCATAAGCCGTGGTACTGGTGGTAAAATCAATCACACCGCCTTTTTTGGCAAATTCGATGCCCGCCTCAAAGATACGGCGATTGCGGTTCATGTGGGTTGGATAAAACTGTTTCAGCTTCAGCTCAGTACCGCTGACCGCCTGATATAACGGCTGCAGCATCCGTTCGCCGGCACCGACGTGCACGCTGACCACACCACCTTTACCGGCTAACATGCCGCCGACCCGCGCTGCCGCAGCGACTTTGCGGATCTCGTCTGTAGTGGGCTGCGACGAACGATGATCGCTGATGGCAATTTCACCGACACCAATAAATTTGTCGATCAGAATCAAATCGTCAGTGATGCTACCGGTTAAGGTTCTGCATGGAATTTCATAAGAGCCGGTGTGGCAATAGGTGCTGATGCCTTCAGTTTCCAGCGCATGCGCTTTGGCCAGCAGGTTGGTCAAGGTGCGAGTGGTGGCATCGGTGCCGAGCACGCCAATAGCGGTGGTCACCCCGGCGAGCGTGGCGTCCGTCAGCTGCATTTCCGGCGTGCGGGTGGCAAAACCGCCTTCACCGCCACCACCGATAAAATGTACCAGCGAATCGATAAAACCAGGCGTCAGGTAGTAGTCAGTGCAGTCGATGACAGTCACCGGCATATTGCTGCCAGCCAAATTAAAATCGGTACCAATCGCTGCAATCCGGTTGCCGGCCACAATCAGGTCCTGCCGGCCAAGTGGCTGCGGCGCCATCAATTCAGCATGTTTAAACAGAATGATCGAGTTCACAAAACAGTCCTTTTACTGGTATTGAATGGCGACGGCAAGCAGCATAAAAGCACTGGCGAGCGCAAACAGATACAGCTGTAGCCGCCAGACAAATCGCAGCCAGACGGTCCAGTCCAGCCGCACTGCCCCAAGACAACCAATCAGCGCAGCCGAAGTTGGAATAATGCAGTTGGTCAGGCCATCGCCGAGCTGAAAAGCCAGCACCGCGGTCTGGCGCGACAAGCCAATCAAGTCGGACAAAGGGGAAATCAGTGGCATCGTCAGCGCCGCCTGGCCGGAACCGGACGAGACAAAGAAATTAATCACCGACTGCACTACCAGCATCAGCCAGGCGGATAAATAGGCCGGTAAATCCTGCAGCGATTGCGCCGAATAATACAGCAGAGTATTAAGTACAGAAGGCGTTTGTGGGTCACCGCCGCCCAGCAACAACAACATACCTTTGGCCATGCCGACGATCATCGCGGCCGGCAGCAACTCAGCGGCGCCTTGTTTAAATCCTTCAGCGACATCGTTTACCGACATGCGCCGGCCAATCACAGCAATCACGCCAATCACAATACCAATAGTGAAAAACTGGCTGGCGATCTCCGGAATGTAATATTCACGGCTGGTGACGCCCCAGATGATCCAGCCAAGGCCGGCAAAAAAGGCCAGCAGGATCACGGAGTCCAACAGCTGATACTGACTGATCACCTGTGCGCTGTGCTGACTGCGCTGGCGTAAATCAGACTGATAACTCAGCGACAGCGCCGGATTGGCTTTGATTTTGGCGGCATAGCGCATCGTAAACACCAGTCCAAACAGCGTAAACACCGCCCACATCACCATGCGCAGTTCCTGACCGGAAAACAGCGGGATCTCAGCGATACCCTGGGCAATCGCCACGTTAAACGGGTTCATCCAGGACGTAGCAAAACCGATTTGGGTCGCAACATAAGTCACCAGCACTGTAGTGATAGCGTCGTACCCTAACGCCAGCATCAGCGGTAGCAGGATGATACAAAATGCGATGGCCTCTTCGCCCATGCCAAACACGGCGCCACCGAGAGAAAACAGTAAAAATAACAATGGGATAAACAAAAACTGCAGATTTTGCGTGCGGCGAATAAGTGCCAGAATGCCATTGTGGATAGCACCGGTTTTCATCAGAATGCCAAAAGCGCCGCCAGTCAGCAGGATAAACATCACCACGCCAACCGCCGAGCCCCACTTATTGCCCGACACCAGCCCCTCAAAGGCATAATTAAAAAAACCAACACCGCCACCTTCGGCAAACAGCGGCACGCCCCCCTGGCTATTCTCAGCAAAACGGAAACTATTCGGGTCCAGCTTCCCGGTGACTTTGGCGGCGCCCTGCGCCACCGGTGCCGGTTCCAGCAGTTGGAAAGAACCGGCCGGGATCAGGTGCGAAGCAATGGCTGCCAACACCATGATAAAAAACAGGATCACCATGGCATCCGGCATGGACGTCGCTGGTGTGGCTGACGCCGGGCTGGACTGCGGCGATTTCGGGGTAACAGACATAATTTAACCTGCGGATTACGACTGGCTCCAAAGCCAGATCGACAAGGATTCAGACCAGCACAGCGTGCATTGACGCAATAGACAATCACATTGTGTGGTCATTGGAGGTGGCGACACAGACGCCAGCCAGACACAGGGTGTCTGGCTGCAATCTACTCGTTAAACCACTCCGACAGGTAGTAGGACGAGTAGTGATATGAGCTCAAAGCAAAGGCATTTTTCAGCATATCGCTACCAAAAAAACTGGAGAAAACGGGTATCAGCCTGGCGGCAAAGCCGGCTGTCTTTTTCAGAAATACTGATTTAGCCGGCGGAAGTCAAGCAAGACCGGCCAAAAAAACTGCTGGATTTTAGCGCACCGCCCGGCGTATTAGTAAATAAACCCACTACTCATGGACCTTACAATGAAACAATCTTTGCGCCGCAATATCACGGTATTCGTACCGGTATTAGTACCAGTACTAGCCCTTTACAGCGCGGCATCTGTCGCTGCTGCTTCGTCAACATTTCCAGAATTTTCAATGGTGTTAGTTGGTGGCGGTTTGCATACCTGCAGCTCGCAAAGTCGCTCTTCCTGTGCTGAAAACCCGCAGTTTGCCGGGAGTAGCAAAAGCACCGAACTGTACGCGCTGAGCCTGCCCAGTATTCGTGCTATCAGCCAATCCGCTGTGTGGCCACAAAGCCGGGCTGTACAGCGCCAACAGACACAAGCCATCCTGAGTCAGCTGATGCTGGATTTTGGCACCACGGCCATGACTGAAGACGAATTGCGCCAACGCTTACGGCTGGCCAAAGTTGAACTGGCCGGTCAGACCATCAGCGGCGAAACCCTGTACCAGCAGCTGTCGGAACTGGAACTGAACCTGATGTTTGACCTGCTGCAGCAGCCGCAGCTATCGCAACAACAGCGCAAGCGTGAACAGGCTAGTCTGGCACAGACCAAAGACAAGTTCAGCGTCGAAATTTACGAAAAAATCACTGAGTTGGCGGCGAAAGTCCGGCAAAAATCAGGAAAACCTATGGTTTTAGTGGTCACAGCATCCAGCCGTGACCCGCTGGCCGCGGTAGATTTTTATCAAAGCGCTTTTGCCGAGACTGGTGCCGAGGCGCGCTGGCTACCGCTGAACGCCGCCTATCAGACGGCACAGCAGCAAAAAACCGCCGGTACAGCCAGTTGTGACCGGTTACCGCAGTACCTCGCTGACATCCACGGCAGCTACAACCGCGCTGCGGTGTATCCGGATTTATTCGCCGAGCTGCAGGCTTTTTGCCAGCAAGGCCCGGCCGCTGCAGTTACGCAAATTGAACAAGCCGACGCGATTTTTTTTAACGGCGGCGACCAAAGCCTGACGTTGCAAGCGCTGCGCCTGCCAGACGGCAGCCCGAGCGCGGAACTGAAGGCCATTACAGCCCGGCTGCAGGCGGGCAAGCTGATTGTCGCCGGCACCAGCGCCGGCACCGCGGTGCAAGCCGGCGGCCGCTTTGCAGAAAAACCGGTACCGATGATCAGCAATGGCAGCAGCAGTCAGGCACTGCAAAGCGGCGCTGTGGCCGCAGCGGCACCGCTGGCTGGCTGTGAAAAAAATCACAGCTGCCCGGCTGAACTGGCCGAAGACCAGCTGACTTACCGGGCACAGGGTGGCCTGGGTTTATTCCCCTTTGGCGTCACCGATACGCATTTTTCCGAACGCGGCCGTGAAGCCCGGCTGGTGCGACTGTTAAGCGACACCCAAACCCGCTACGGTTTTGGCGTCGATGAAGCCACGGCTCTGCTGGTTGGCCTTTATCCAACAGCGCCAAACGATGCGCGGTTTGCCGTGCTCGGTGCGTCAGGCGTTTATGTTGCTGATTTGGCTGGCGCTAAGGTCAATGGCAGCGGCGCGAACTGGACCATCAGCGATGTACGCACCCATTACCTGAGCCGGAAAGACCAGGCCGTGCTGCGAAATGGCGAGCTGACACTGCAGTTTGCCCCCTGGAAAAAGCCAGTGAAAGCAGCGAAAACTTCAGCGGGCGTACTGAAGAACAACGACATCCTGACAGGAGACAATTACCGGCAGCTGGCACAGCAACTGTGCCGCAACGGCCAAGGCCGGGCTGAAGGCCTGGCAGCGCAGGCTCAGCTGGTGCTGCAGCAACAGCCCGACAGCCGGGCCGCCCTTGGTACTTATTCGCAAATGAAACCGGTGGCTGAATATTGTTCGTATCAGAATTTTTATCTGCAGATCAATCGCTAAGCGCTCGTTGAGCGCAGAGTGAAAAAAAACCGCTTGACAGTTTTTGCCGGATCAGACAGTTTGAAAAGCAAGCCGATTTTCAGGCTGTGCTGGTCCGGTTGGGCTGGCCAAAATGCTGAATAGCCCCGAATAACCCCAAAGCAGCGCGACGCCAATACTGAGCCGCTGCCAAACCCAAAGGAGGAGAGTCATGTTGAAATGCGCAGTCAATCTGAGCAACTACCGTTACTCTCCTTACTACCTGTCCGAGTGGTTTAATAATTAGCCACCCCTCTGCCTGACGCAGAGGGACGCCCCACAGATCCCGGCTTTACGGCAATAATCCGCCTGTTGTTGCACACTCCCTGCACTTGCAGTTCGTGGTTATTGATGATCTGTCCGAGCGTGTCACTCCGGATCTGCCTGTGCGGCCCCCTCTGTGTCGTTTTTTTACACAACGTAAATCAGATTGCTCCAAAGCAACATTTTGATCCAGAGGAATGCCCATGAACGCAACAACATCACCGACAGCGATGCTCCGCAAATCAGCCTTGTGCACCGCTTTACTGCTGGCTTTTAGCACCCAGGCCCAGCAAGCACCAGCAGCAACAGCAGAGGCGGATGCCGAGAAAAAAATCGAAAAAATTGAAGTCACAGGTTCACGCCTCAAAGGCGTTGACATGGAAGGCGCCAATCCACTGCAGGTCTTCACTGCTGAAGAGCTGATTAACAAAGGCTACGACAATGTCGCCAGCTTCCTGCGTGACCTGCCACAAGCCGCCAGTGCCGGCACTTTCACTGAAAACGGCAACGTCGGCGGTTCGGACGGCACGCCACCGGGCGCGGCCGGCGTCAGTTTACGCGGCCTGGGCTCGAGCTCGACGCTGGTGTTAGTGAATGGTCGTCGCGTCGCGGTTGACTCTTTCTCCAACGGCTTTGATTCTTTTGTTAACGTCAACGCCATTCCGATGGCGGCTATTGAGCGCATCGACGTGCTGACTGACGGCGCCGCTTCAGTCTATGGCTCAGACGCCATCGCCGGCGTGATCAACTTTATCCTGAAAAAAGATTACGAAGGCCAGGAAATCAGCGCCATGTACGGCGATGACAGTGCCGACAGTGACTTCACCCGGCAAAACTTCACTTACACCGGCGGTTTTGCCACTGAAAATTCCAACACGACGCTGGTGCTGGACTACTTCAAACGCGATGCGCTGATGAATACCGACCGGCCAATCGACGTGACTTTTAAGTCGTCGACCCGCGTTACTATTGACGGCAAAGACTATGCAGAGCCCTGGTGCGGCACTGCAACCAGCAACGGCGGCACCCGCTGCCAATATGACTATGTGATGGAACGGGCTATTCAGCCAGACAGCAAAAACCTCGGCGCGACACTGAATCATATCTATCGCCTCGGTGGTGACAAAGAGTTGTTTGTTGAAGCTATGGTTCAGCAAAACAGTGGTCACTCTTACGATTCTGCCGGTTCTTTTGACCTGCGTGTGCCGGGTTCGCTCAGCTCAGTGCCGCAGTGGGTCCGCGATATTGACGCGAAAAACGGCTCTGTTGGCACTATCCGCATCCGCTCACGTTATCCGGAAGTGCGGATGCAGGAATATGACAGCAACAGCTACCGCCTGCTGGCCGGCCTGCGCGGTGAGACCACGCTGTTTGGCAGCAGTGACAGCTGGCGCTGGGAAACGGCCGCGACTATCGGCAAATCAGACAACGAAGTGCTGCATACCAGTGGTTATTTCCATCTGGACCGCGTCGCTGCGGCGACCGCCAGCGGCCAGTTTAATCCGTTTAATTTAGGCCGCGACACCAAGCCTGAAGTGCTGGCCAGCCTGCGTGAACTGGCGCCACGGGTCGGTGAATCGGACGTGAAATCCTGGGACTTTAACTTCAGTGGTCAGCTCGGTGAATTACCTGCCGGGCCAATCAGTGCCGTATTTGGCGGTGAATGGCGCAGCGAAGATATTTTTGACCGGCCAGCTTTAGTCGCCCAACAAGGTCTGGTCAGTACTCTTGGTGCCAGCGACGCCGCAGCAGACCGCACCCAATATGCCGGTTATGCAGAATTTAACCTGCCATTGACCGAGCAACTGGATGCGATCACGGCACTGCGGTATGACCATTACAGTGATTTTGGAGGTGATGCCAACCCGAAAGTTTCACTGCGCTACAAAGCGACTGACGACGTGATCCTGCGCGCCAGCTGGAGCACCGGTTTCCGCGCCCCGTCTTTGTCTGAACTGGGCGCCGGTACTTCGTTAGGCTCGAACTATATCGATTGTGGCAGCGGCAAACCTTATAACGGGTTGTGCGGCAGCTTCGGTGCTCAGGCCGGTGAACTGGAATTTGATCAGGAAACGCTGGGCAACCGCGGCCTGGATGCTGAAAGCTCTGAAGCCTGGAACGCCGGTGTATCCTGGAACCTGACCGACGACTTCAACATCACTGTGGATTACTGGCGTTATGAGCACACTGATATCGTCGATGTGGACGCCAACACGACGTTAAAAGCCTGTCTCGCCGGCACGGCTCCGACCGTGACTAACGAAGCCGCTCTGAACGGCGCCTTTGGTTGTGTCAAAGACAGCGGCGGTGATTTGGTATTCCTGCGCACCGGTTTCTTTAACGTCGGCGCTCAGGAAACTGACGGTATCGACGCTAAAGTCAAATACGGCTTCGACAGCAGCGCCGGTCGTTTTAACCTGACCTTAGCCGGCACCCGCACTTTAAGCTACGAGCGTCAGCTGACAGCAGACGATCCGGCCGAAGATTTACTGGGTAAACTCAGTGGCGCCAGTGAAATTGCCCGACCGGAATTTGTCGGCGACGCGGCGGTGGACTGGGAACTGCAGGACTGGAATGCCAGCTTAAGCGCGCACTACATCAGCTCACTGGGCGATGGTGACTTTAAGTTTGACAATGAAACAGTGAAATCCTGGCTGACCCTCAACGCCAGCATCGGTTACAACATCACCGACAAACAGGATATTCAGTTCGCGGTGCGTAACCTGACCGATAAAGAACCGCCTTATGCATCGTCACCAACCAACGGTTATGCAAGCTCGATCCACGACTGGTTAGGCCGTAACTGGACCCTGCGTTATACCGTGAAGTTCTAATCTTCCGCCCGATAAAAAATGGCAGCTCCGGCTGCCATTTTTCATTTAATTGCGGCGAAATTGCCGGCAACAACGGCAAAATGGCGTAAATCAGTCCTCTTCCCACAACTCATCATCCTGCGCCCACAGGCTCAGTAATTGCGCTTGCCGACTGAGCTGTTTGGCCTGCGCGGTTAAATCACCGCTCAGCATCGGGCTGCCTTCCCAGCTCTCGCCTTTTTGCGCTTTGGCTGCCAACCCGGCCCAGCGTTTGGCAAAAGCCGCCATGGCATCACGCGGCTCAGGTAACTCTGCTGCCGGTAAATGGTCAAAAGGCACCGGCTGTGGCTGCGCACCGGTGCTGTCGCCGGCTAAAATCCAGTGGCCGGCATAACCCGGGTCGGCCGGATCTTCCACCACCCACAATCCGACATAAGGCGCGGTATACCACTCAGGCCAATCGCAAATCAGGCCATGCGGGATTTGTTGTGCTTGCACATAAGCTTCGATTGCAGCGAATTGTTGTTCGCACCAGACAAAATCTGCGCTGTCATCCCATTCCATCCTAAAACTCCTGAATCGAAACATCCGGCTATTGTCGGTGTCATATTGAGTTGCTGCAAGCACTGATAACCTGCAGCTGCAGTGGCAAAATAGCAGCTGTTCAGATAAATTAACTTTTTGTCCTCATCATGGTGAAATTTGTTGCATTGGATCCGACGCCTGACTAGTTTGCTGCTGTCGCTCGTTTTAATAGGCGGGCATGGGCTGATTGTCGGCAATGCAGCTGCCATGACCTTAGACGCGACACCGGTTGAACGACCGCACAATACACCTGGCGTAGTGTACAGCGTCACGCAGGACCAGCAGGATTACCTCTGGCTGGCCGCTGAGTTTGAAGGGTTGCTGCGCTATGACGGCCAGGAATATCTGCGTTTTATGCCGCCGGGCCCACGCCGCGCTGTCAGTTTCAGTCAGGTGGTCAGTGACAGTCAGAATCAGCTGTGGGTCGGCACCTGGGGCAATGGCCTGTGGCGACTCGATAGCCGGCGCAGAGACTGGCAACAAATCAACAGCGCACTGCCGGCCGACGCCCGTATCCAATCCTTATTACTGAGCCGAAACCAAATGTTATGGGTTGGCACCACTGCCGGGCTATTCAGGCTGACCACCGGCAGTCAACAAGCCGAACTGTGGCAACCGCTCGCCGGGCAGCGCATCTGGCAACTAACCGAACAGGACGACGGCACTTTATGGGTCGCCACATCAAACGGCCTCTACCGCCAGCCGGCAGACTCGACAGCCAAAGGCGAGTGGCTCAAGCAGGCGGAGTTTCGCGACAAAGAGATCCGCACTGTGGCCGTACAGGGCCAGCATTTATTAGTCGGGCAACGCGCACATTTGCACCTGCTGGATTTATCAAAGCCCAATCAAAACCAGCATATTGAATTTGGTAACCCGAATACCATATTGGCCGAATCCGCCAGCAGCTGGTTGATTGGGTCAATTGACGGGCTGTTCCGGGTAAAACTGACCGGCGGAAAACTGACGACTGAACTGCTGCAAAGTGCGGTCGACATCCGTAAAATTTTCCGTGACCGGCGTGGCCAAATCTGGCTGACCAGCCGTAACAACGGCATGCAGATGCTGCCGGCTGCAGCGATCCGGCCAATTGAACCTGCGATCAGTGCTTTCCTGAATCCAAAACAGCCCCACCGGCTCGGCCCTGCTTCCACCACAGACACCCGCTGGCAGGCGCTGGAAAAATCCCTATTACAGCTGCATCAGGGCCAATGGCGTGAACTGTTTTTTGCTGCGGGTAATCCGGTTGCATATGTGCGTGATGTGGTGCAATTCGGCACTTATACGCTGGCCGCGACTGATCAGGGTTTGTTTCAACTCAACAGCAACCTGCAGTTTGTGCCGGTTCCGCTCAAGATCAACACAGCGCGTTTTAATATCGAGCGAATGGTTGTCGCTGCAGATGGCGCCTTATGGCTGGGTTTGTGGGAACAAGGTGTGTACCGGATTGATGCTGCAGCCGCCACCAAACCGGTCAGTGACTGGCAGGCCGAGCAGCTGCAAACCGATGTGCAGGCGCAAGAAGGCATCGTTGATATCCAGACCGATGCGCAGCAACGCCTGTGGTTATTGAGTCGTCAGGGCAAGTTGTATCAGGGCGAGGCCGACAAAATTACCCTGCGCTGGCAGCCGGATAACAAGCTCGCGACCGGGTACTTCCAGTGCATGTTGCCAGTTGAAGACATGCTGTGGCTGTGCACCGACCAGGGCCTCATCCGCCTCAAACAAGATCTGACGACCGCCACTCTGCTTGGTCAGGCGCAAGGTCTGCCAGATCCAAGGGTCATTGGCATCGCCCGCACTGAACATTTTGTCTGGGTGCTGACCCGCAATGGTGTGCTGAGTTTTAACCCGGACGGCAGCAATTTACACCTGCTGGTGGCAAGACCCGGACTGGACTTCAGCAGTGCCCAGCTCAAAGGCATCAGCCCACTCGCTGATAATCAGGTGCAACTGGCAACCAGCAGCGGCCTGTGGCAACTCAGTCAGGCTGA
>CAMLNG010000045.1 GCA_946481195.1 uncultured Chromatiaceae bacterium | reverse complement strand
TCGGTCAGCGTATGGCCCAGCATTTTCAGAACCGCTGGGCTGAAAACGGTGGCAGTCCGGTCGAAACTTACAGTTACGGCTCGCAGGAACAGCTGCAGGCGTTGATTAACAAATTCCTTGAAGCCGAAGCCAGTGAAGAAAGAGCGAAAGAAATCAACCGCTTAATTGGCCAGTCGATCAAAGCAGAATTACACAGCCGCCAGGACATCGATGCGATTTACCTCATCGCCGACCCGGTGCAGACGCGCTTCTTTAAGCCTTTTATCGATGTCACTGTCAGCCCGACCGCGCGCCGGCTGCCGATTTTTACCAGTTCCCGCAGCCACAGCCTGAAAGTAGACAAAACTGACCAACGCGATTTAGCCGGCCTGACCATGACCGAAATGCCATGGCTGCTGCCACAGGCAGCCACCGCCACCCCGCTGCGGCAGGAATTTGATACTTTGTTTGCCGAACAGGAAGAACAATTACAACGTCTGTTTGCCATGGGCCACGACGCGCTGATGCTGGTGGGCCACCTGAAGCAACAACAGCAGTTTCCGGCTATGGCCTATCATGGCCTGACCGGCAGTTTGCGCCTCTCCGACGGCCACAGTGTTCAGCGGCAGTTAACGCTGGCGCAGTACCGTCAGGGTAAACTGCAACTGGTGGATAAAAAAGCGCCGTGAGCCGTGAGCGTGGTCAGCAATTTGAAACCCTTGCCGCGCAGTATATGCAACAGCAAGGCTTACAGTTGCTGGCCCGCAATGTCAGCTGTCGCTTTGGCGAGCTGGATTTAATTTGTAAAGACCGCGACTGCCTGGTGTTTGTTGAAGTGAAATACCGTCAATCCGGCGCCTTTGGCAGTGCGGCAGCGATGGTTACCGCCGGCAAACAGCAGAAACTGCGCCAAAGCGCCAGCTGGTATCTGCAACAAAAACAGTGGCGCGGCGCCGCAAGATTTGATGTGCTGGCGATTGAAGGCGATGCGCCTTATCAGTTCAGCTGGCTGAAAAATGCATTTTAAGGATCCGTATTAATGCAGGAACATATCCGGCAGCTGTTTTCAGAAAATATTCAGACCATGATCGCAACCGGCGAAGCACTGGCCGGCCCGATTGAAACTGCGGCCCTGACCATAGTGCAGGCACTGATCAATGACCGCAAAGTGTTGTGTGCCGGTGAAGGCGCCGCCACTGCGCTGTCTGGCCATTTCGCCCGTTTGTTACTCGACCAGTTTGAAACTGAACGGCCTTGTCTGCCGGCCTGTGCGCTGAATAACGACAACTCCGGCCTGGTACAGGCGTCGCAGCAGCAGGACTATCTGGCACGCCAGGTGCGCGCGCTTGGTCAGGAAGGCGATATTCTGCTGGTGCTGTCGTTAAGCGGCGATGAAACCAGTCTGATCCGTGCCGTTGAAGCGGCGCTGACCAAAGATATGACCGTCATCGCGCTCACCGTCGATAACAACGGCGAACTGTCTGGCCTGCTCGGCAATACCGATGTTGAACTGCGGGTGCCGGCGCACCGGCCGGCGCGTGTCTATGAATGTTATGCGTTTTTATTACACTGTGTGGTCGAACTCATCGATAACACATTGTTTCCACAACAAGATGTTGACCTCATCTAAAGGAGAATCTGATGTTTAAGCTGCGTGATCTGCTGCAACTGGCCGCCATCGCCACAGTCGCTGTGATGTTAAATGGCTGCGCCGCCAAAGACCGCCGGACGCTGGGCTCACAAATCGATGACAACAGCATCGTGATCAAAGCCGGCAACGCCATTGAAGCGAACAAAACGCTGGATGAAAAAGCCAATATTAACGTCTATAGCTACAACGGCATTATTCTGCTGACCGGCCAGGCGCCAAACCAAAACATGGTGGACGAAGCCGGTGAACTGGTGCGTCCGGTGCAGGGCGCGAAGGATGTACAAAACCAAATCCGTGTCGGCAACCCAACCTCGTTCACCACCCGTAGCCGCGACAGCTGGATAACTACCCGCGTCAAGTCGTTACTGCTGGCTGATAAAGAAATCAGCGCGCTGAATATCCGCGTCATCACCGAAAACGGCGAAGTCTTTCTGATGGGCATAGTGACAGAACAGGAAGGCGACAAAGCGGTCGAAATCGCCCGTCATGTCAACGGCGTGTCACGGGTGATTAAGGCGTTTGAGACCCAATATAACTAATGAGCACAAGGCGGTTGTGCCAATAAAAACGGGCGTCACTGAACGCCCGTTTTTTTATCGCAGACATCGCAATACGATGGCTGTCACAACAGCTTAAAAATCTAACTGCTGCGCTTGTTTACTGACATTCACCGTCACGGTTTTTGTCTGCAGGAAAGTCATTGGGTCGGCTTTTTCCGGATCATCCGTTAACTGGCAAGTCACAGCCGCCGTGTATGTCCCGGCATCCACAAAACCAATCTCATATTGATACAAACTGGCGCCATCGTATTTCACCGGCGCACTGGCATAAGGCAGATTTGGTGCCACACCACCGTTATCGCCCAAAGTTTCCGGCGCCAGATTGCCGCCTTTATACAGGTACACCGCAGCCACCGGCAACCGGGTATCCTTCGGAGCTAACGGACAGGCCGCATTTAGCAGCAGCGTTTCGCTGACATTGCCTTTTAAATGGCCGATCTGACTGGTATCCACCAGCCGTAGTCCGGTAGGTTTTAACTGATAACCACGATTGCCGCCAGTCGCCACGACCGCTTTACGCAGGTCAAATTCCAGGGTGTAGCTGAAAGTGCCACCGGCTGATAACACCGGACCATTGAGTTTCAGTTCATTGGACGGCACCGTCAGTGCAGCCCGGCTACCGTCTTTAAGCTGAATATAAGAACCCTCGCTGAGCACCAGTCGTAACTGACCATAATTGCCGGCCGGCACTGTTGCACCGCTGACCAGCGATTCTGCCAGACTACCGGGCAATTTCATCAGGTCGACACCGCGGGTGTTGGTCAGTACCTGTCCTTGCGCGTTTTTACATTCACTATTCGGGGCTGCCGCGACGGCATCACTGCCAATCAGATATTTCTGCGTGCCCAAACCGTTGCCGGTCAGTTCAATACTGTTAAAGCACACCACAACAGCAGTTGCCCCGTCCACCGGGGCATCACTGATTTGGAAACTGAAAGTAGCGGTCGTTGGCATCGGTGTACTGCTGGCAGTGGAACTCCCACCACCGCCACAAGCACTGATCCCGATACCACAAAACATCATTAAAGGAAGTACGGCAAGCTTCATCACTGATCTCCGGTTCATTATGTAACTTTAGATTTATATACATTAGAACATGAAGATTTACTGAATGACTTCAGACATCCTGCAAAGCTTTGAGCGCCTTAGAGTGAAACTCGCGATGTTTCATCACCAGCAGCACCACTACAGTCGCCGCCATAAATAACCAGACATTAATAAACCAGGCGAGTGTCGCCAGCGAAAAATAAATCGCCCGTAAACCATAGTTAAACGAATGTGCCGCCTGATCTATGACTTTGGCTGCTTTGTTGGCGTATTGGCTGCGCTCGGCCTGCGGCAGCTCGCGACCATCCGGCGCGGCACCGATGAGCACCCCGCCAAAACCATACTGGCGTAATGACCAGGTAAACTGGAAAAAGGTAAAGACGTAAATCAGCACCAGACACAGGATTTTAAATTGCAGCAAGCCATCAACATGGTCCAGCCAGGGCATCACCTGCATCAACACTGTGGCGATTTTGTCGCTCGACGCCAGCGCGGTCAGTAAACCCGCTAAAATCAGCATCGAACTGGAAGCAAAAAAACTGACGTTGCGTTCCAGTGTCGAAATCAGCGCCACATCCGCCATTTTGTTTTCACGGATGATCATCTGCTCCATCCAGGCGGTGCGTTTGCGCCGCAATTCGTAGGATAAACAACTGACCTCACGTGCCCGGCGTTTAGCAAACAGCGTATATCCGACCCAGACCCCGACAAACCAACATACGGCGATTAAATCCAGCCACGGAAACTGCTGCCAGCTCACATTCTCTCCTGTTGTGTTGCTGCAACGCCTTGCAGCGGAATTTCACAATAAAAACAAGCGCCACCCTGTGCGGCTTGTTGATAATAAATATGGCCGCCCATCCGTTCCAGCAGCTCTTTACAGATCGCGAGGCCAAGCCCGCTGCCACCTTGTTGCCGGCTGTCCGAACTGTCAGCCTGGGAAAATTTATCAAACAGATGTGGCACAAAGTCTGGCGGTACGCCGGGGCCCTGATCGCTGACCATCAGCTGCAGCATCTGGCCACTGAGCACAGCCCGCAGTTCTACAGTGCTGTGCAGCGGTGAAAACCGGATAGCATTAGTCAGCAGATTGCCGAGCACCTGCAATAAACGCCCACCATCCAGCGTCAGCTGTAAATCTGGTGGGATCGCCGCAGACAATTGCAGCTGCACCTGACAGGACAACGCCAGCGCACTGTGACGCTGAATCGCTTGCTGCAACAGCGGCAGCAACAACTGCGGCTCCGGCTGCAGCGACAATTTGCCAGCCTGCAGTTTTTCCATATCCAGAATGTCGCTGACCAGGTTGATCAACTGATCAGCATTGCTGCGGGCAATATCCAGCATTTGCTGCTGCGCCGGCAATAAAGCACCGACAGCACCGGCCGTCACCAACGTCAGCGCGCCATTAATCGCCGTCAGCGGCGTGCGCAACTCGTGGCTGACGGTGGAAACAAATTCTGATTTCAGCCGGTCCATGCGTTTACGTGCCGTGATGTCGCGAAACAACAACACCTGCAGTGGCTGGTCCTGCAGTTCGATGCGGGTGTGCAGCAACTCGACCTGCAAGGTCTCGCCAGTGAGCCGCTGCGCTGTTAATTCCAGCAGGCCCTGCCCCGGCACCAGCGCCGGTGGCTGTGGGAATAAGATTTGAAATGGCAGGCCACGCAATTGCCGGGCCTGGTAGCCAAACATCCGCTCGGCAGCATGATTAAACGTATGAATTTGCCCTGCGGGATTGAGTACCACAATTGCGTCATCCACATTGTCGAGCACGGTCCGGTAATATTGTTCGCTTTGCTCAAAAGCCCGGCTGGTCTGCTGCCAGCGCCGGTTGGCGCGAAATACACTGGCCAGCAACAACACCAGCAGCAACGCCGTACACCAGCCAACTAAGCGAAACCAGAATGCCAGGCTCACTGCCGGTTGTAACGGCAGGGCAGCCAATTGCCAGTCCGATCCGGCGACATTTAAGGCCAGCAGCGCGGCTGGTGGCTGAAACTGCTGCAGTTCGCCCAACAGGACTTCACCGCCGGCGCCGCCGTTGAGGTGACGCACTGCCACGCCGACACCCAGCTCCTGTGCTTTTTGCTTCAGCAGCCGCCAGATGTCGTCGACATTTAATACAGTGCTGACAATGCCCCAATACCGGCCGTCAGACAGATAGACCGGGATACGGTAGACAAAACCCCGGCCGCCCTGCGCCAGCTGCAGCGGGCCACTCAATTTTGCTTTGCGGCTGCGGATGGTCAGTTCAATATCCGGCCATTGACCAGACAGATCGGGATAATACAAGCCCAGTGCTGCTTCGTTACCGGCCAGCGGATAGAGATAAATCAGGCGGTTGCCGGGCGCGACGCCCATATTGCGGATATGTTTGCCCTGGCGCACCAGGTTTGGCAGCAACATCTGAAAATCCCGCGCACTGGTGTTGCCTTCGAGTGCCTGCACATGGGCGACCAGCCCCTGGCTCAGCTGCAACGGCGCATTTAATTCCATTTCCAGCAGCGCGCGCAGCTGCGCGGCACTTTCAACAGTGTCCCGCACTTGCTGTGCTTCAGTACGGCGTTGTTCCTGTAGCGCCAGATATTCAGCAACGGCGCCAAATAACAGTATTAACACCACCAATAAGGCGCTTTGCAGCCGCTCTAACCCCAAAAAACCTGCCCGCAATATGCACCTGCTGCGTTAGATTTCGTCAAATCAGGCGGCCTGAGCGCTGCCTGATTGCCCTGGTTAATGATACACTCGGCCATCTTTTCCGACAGTTAATTTTTCAGCCCAGGAGAGCCCCGTGACCGTATTACAGCTGACCACCCCAGACGACTGGCATTTGCATTTCCGTGACGGCGATATGCTGCTGGAAACAGTCCCGGCAACCGCCCGCTGTTTCCGCCGTGCTGTAGTGATGCCCAATCTGGTGCCACCGGTCACCACCGGCGCTTTAGCCAGCGAATACCGCGCCCGTATTCTGGCCGCCCGCCCGGCCGGCAGCAATTTTGAACCTGTGATGACGATTTATCTGACCGACACCACCACCGCACAGGACATCGCAGAAGCTAAAGCCGCAGGCGTATTGGCCGCCAAGCTTTATCCGGCCGGCGCTACCACCAATTCACACTCTGGTGTATCGAGCTTAAGCAAGCTGTATCCGGTGCTGGAAGCCATGGTCGAACACGACATGCTGTTTCTGGTGCACGGTGAAGTCACCGACAATCATGTCGACATCTTTGACCGCGAAGCGGTGTTTATCGAACAGCACCTGCGCCAAATCGTCGCCAGTTTCCCGAATTTACGTATAGTGCTGGAACACATTACCACCGCCGACGCGGTCGAATTTGTCAAAAACGCCGGGCCGAATGTCGCTGCCACTATCACACCGCAGCATTTATTGCTGAACCGCAACGACATGTTAGTCGGCGGCATCCGGCCGCATAACTACTGCCTGCCGGTACTGAAACGCCGCACGCACCAGGAAGCACTGCGCGCCATCGTCGCGAGCGGCAACCCGAAGTTTTTCTTAGGCACAGATTCAGCACCGCATGCCAAACACCGCAAAGAAACCGCCTGTGGCTGCGCCGGCTGTTACAGCGCCTGGAGTGCGATTGAACTCTATGCGCAAGTGTTTGAAGAGCTGGGTGTGATTGAAAAATTAGAAGGCTTTGCCAGCCACTATGGCGCCGATTTCTACCGCTTGCCGCGCAACAGCGGTCAGATCAAACTGGTGAAACAATCCTGGACAGTACCGGAAGAAATCACTCTGCCAGACGGCAGCCCGATAGTGCCGTTTTACGCCGGCCAGACGCTGCACTGGAAATTACAGGCGGAATAACGCCCCCCATCTGCCATGTGGCGGTCTGGCAACAGACCGCTATACTGGCAAAAAAACCGCTTCGAAGACCCCCGGATGAAATACTGCTGCTACGGACTGCTGGCATTGCTGTGTTTTGCCGTGACAGCCATGCCAGAGCCGGAATTTGAAAAACTACGTGGGCCTTTAATCAAAGGTGCCAGCACCAATTACCGCCAGGCAGTGCGCGACACTGAGCAGCTGTTGCAACAGCACAAACTGCAGCTGACGCTGGAGCAACAAATCCGGCTCAACTACCACAAAGCAATTTTTCAGCAGCGCAGCAACCAGACCGAGGCCGCGCTGCAAACACTGGCTTTGTGCAAAAGCCTGAGTCTGGAATCAACAGACCGAAGTATTTTGTACAGTTACCATAATATTCTGGCCGGCATTTTCAGCAATCAGGGCCTGTACCAGCAGGCGCTCAGCCACTACCAAAAGGCTTTACCGCTCGCGACCTTATTAGGCAAACCATTTTTTATCAGTCAGACTGAAAACAATCTGGCCCTGGTGTTACTGAAACTCGGTCAGACCCGCGAAGCAACCAGCTATTTTCAGCGTTTTTATCAACAAGGCCAACGCGATAACGACCCCAGCGTGCAGGCGGTGGCGCTGAATAACCTTGGTGAAGCGGCGTTACAAAGTGGCGATGTCAGCGCGGCAGAACGCTATCATCAGCAGGCGCTGGCCTTACGCGGTTTACATCAGCTGGAAGCGTCCTGGTCTTTTCTGAATCTGGCGCGGGTGGCGTTGGCACAGCAAGATGCGCAGCGTGCAGTGCTGCTGGCCCGGCACAGCCTGAAGCTGCGACAGAACCGCCATGTGCTGGAGCAGGCTGAAGCCGGTTTATTACTGGCGGAGGCGTTGCTGCAAACCGGTGAATTAACCAAAGCCGACCAACAACTGCAACAAAGCCTGCAACTGGCGACTAGACAACAGGCGCACGCCCTGTCACTGCAGGGCTGGCAGTTGCAGGCAAACCTCGCGCTGCGCCAGCAAAAAAATGCCCAGGCTGTGGTGGCGATGCAGCAGGCATTACAGGCGCAGCAACAGCTTGCCGATCAACGCTTTAACTTAACAGTGGCGCAACAAAGTGCCGAGATGGGCGTCACCACCCGTGAGATGGAAATTCAGCGCTTGCAACAACAGCAGCAAGCTGAACACCAAGCCAGTCTGGCTCACCAACAGAAGTTATATGGCGGCATCGCAGCAGCCTCATTGATTTTACTGATCAGCCTCGGCTTTAGCTGGCAAATCCGCCGGAAAAACCGTGCGCTGGCGCATAGCCTGGCAACGTTGGAGCGCACCCGGCAGCAGTTAGTTGAACAGCGTAAACTGGCAGCGCTGACGCAATTAGTCAGTGGCATGGCGCATCAGCTCAATACACCGCTCGGCACTATTCTGACTGCAGTATCCTGTAGCCGCGAACAGCTGCAGCTGCTGTTGCAAAAGCTTACCGACAAAAAACTCAACCTGCAGGAACTGCAGCAATTTATCGACGAACAGCAACAGCTGATGGCGCTGACTGAACAAAGCGCTGAGCGTACCGCTGGCCTGGTGGAGCGGTTTAAATTGATTTCAGCCACGTCGGCGCAATCCGGCATTGATACCCAGCTGGTGCTGCAGTTTGCCGGTCAGTGGTTGCAAAGCCATCTGGCGTTACAGCCACGGGAAGTGACGCTTCAGCTGGATGGCGCTGACATCGAGTGGCGTTTTGATACCACAGTGCTTGGCAAAGTGCTGTCGGCGCTGCTCGACAACGCGCTGCAACATGCTGAACCGGTCGAAGGCCCCCTGCAAATCCGGCTACAACTGGCTATCGATGCTGCCAGCAGGCAATTATTGCTGTATTTTTCGGACAATGGTCAGGGCATCAGGCCTGAACTGCTGGACAAAATTTTTGACCCGTTTTTCACCACTAAACTGGGTCAGGGCAATCTTGGCCTTGGCCTCAATATCGCCTATAACCAACTGCAGGCGATTGGTGGCAGTCTGCAGCATCTGCCGCAGCAAAGCGGCTGTTGTTTCTTAATCCGGTTACCGGCGCTGACGTCATAGCTGTTGCTTCACAACTGAAGTGTCGCGAGTTCTGTACTCACCCACTGGCGTAATTCATCGCGCAGCATTAACACCGCAGGCGTGACCTGATGCCGGCTGGCGCAGACCAGATGCAGCTGCAGTTTGGGTGCCGGATGCTCTCTCAGCAGCGGGACCACATGGCCAGCGCGTAGATCCGCGGCCATATCCAGCGCCGATTTCAGCGCGATACCATGGCCTGCCACCGCCCAGCGCCGTACCAATTCGGCGTCGTTACTGCTGCGATTACCGGCCACGTTCACCTGCAACAACCCTTCTGGCCCGCTAAAACGCCAGCGGTCAAAAGTACGCTCTTCAATCATGTAGAGCAGACAGTTATGCTGTTGCAGCTGCAGCGGCTGCGTTGGAGTACCGGCCTTCGCCAGATAGACCGGTGCCGCACAGACAATACGCGGTACTTCGGCGATAAAAAATGCCACCAGCGATGGGTCAGTCAGCGCGCCATAACGCAATGCCACATCAACCGGCTCGCGCTGTAAGCCGGCCACTCGATCGCCCAGTTCCAGCCGCAGTTTCAGTTGTGGATAGCGCGCCAGCAAAGTATCGAGCTTGGGCAACAACCAGTTACGGCCCAAATCGCTTGGCGCTGCCAGCCGCAACTCACCGCCGATATCCACCGCCAGATTTTTCAGCGCCTGTTCGCCCTGCCCTAAAGCTTCCAGCGCATTCTGGCAATGTTGTAAAAACAATTCACCGGCCGGCGTTATTTTTAAACTGCGGGTACTGCGCAGCAATAACGCCGCGCCAAGGTGCTGTTCCAGCCGTTTTAATGCGGCCGAAGCCGCAGCCGGGGTCAGGTCAAACTGCCGTGCCGCTGCACTGATATTGCCGCTGCGGACAATTTGCTGAAACAACTGGAGATCCTGGACTTGCAGCATTTTCAAATTTCATTTGATAAAGAATGCTTAATTATGCTGTTTTTCAATCAATGTCAATCCGGCACAATGCGTCTCACTTGCTGAACACAGCTGCAAACACTTCCTTGCAGCCGCCACTTTTCATCGAAATATCAGGAGCTTATTATGTCTGCTACTCATTCAATTCCGGCAATGATGCCAGCCGTCGGTTATCTGCAATCGCTGCCGGTCAGCGACGATCAGGCGCTGGTTGATTTAGCCTTACCGGTGCCAACACCAGGGCCTTATGACCTGCTGGTCAAAGTCGAAGCCATCGCCGCCAACCCGGTGGATTACAAAATCCGTCAGCGCCGTGCCCCGCAAAGCAAAGACGGTGTGGTGAGCGCAGAAGTGCTGGGCTGGGATGCGGCGGGTGTCGTAGTCGCAGCCGGCGCTGCAGTGCAACATTACCAAGTCGGTGATGCGGTGTTTTACGCCGGAGCGTTAAACCGGCCGGGCGCCAACAGTGCTTATCATCTGGTGGATGAGCGTTTGGTCGGGCCTAAACCACAAAGCCTGTCTTTTGCCGACGCCGCGGCGCTGCCACTGACGGCCATCACCGCCTGGGAGCTGTTATTTGACCGGCTGCAACTGGACAAGCCAGCGCCGCAATTTAGCCGAAAAGTGCTGCTGGTCAGCGGTGCTGCCGGTGGTGTCGGTTCTGTGCTGGTGCAACTGGCGAAATTAAAAACCGATGCTTTTGTTATCGCGACAGCGTCACGGCCAGAATCGCAGGTCTGGGTCAGTGCTTTAGGTGCCGATGCAGTGATTAATCACCAGTTGCCGCTGGCCGATGAGCTGAAGCGCATTGGTATTGATGCGGTCAGCCATGTCGTCAGTCTGGTCGATACCGCCGCATATTATCAGCAGTTTATCGATGTGTTAGCGCCGCAGGGCAAACTGGCATTGATTGACGACCCGGTGGAAGCGCTGGATATCCGCCCGCTGAAACTAAAAAGTTTAAGCCTGCACTGGGAGCTGATGTTTACCCGCTCTTTGTTTCAGACGCCGGACCAGATCGCCCAGCAACAGCTGCTGCGTGAAGTATCTGCGCTGGTCGACGCCGGGTTATTAAAAAGCACCGCCGGTCAGCATCTGGGGCAGATCAATGCCGCGAACCTGCGCCAGGCGCACAGTTTACTGGAACAAGGCAAAGTGATTGGTAAGCTGGTGCTGGCTGGTTTTGCCGGCAGATAAAATGCGACTCCCGCGTGTCGCACACTTTTGTCAAAATGGCCGTAGGGTGCAGCCAAGCAAAGCGCGGCGCACCAGCCCATATTGAATCCATGATGTTTGTCCGTAGGGTGCCGCCAAGCGAAGCGCGGCGCACCAGAAGATGCAGACCTGATGAAAAATTGCAGCAGTGCTGACCCCCCGATCAACACCGCTGCGCACGCTCAGTACTATCGATAGTTACTGCGGCAACAAGCGCATTTTGCCGCTGCTGTCATTGCGGCTTGGCTGCGACAATGCGCCGTCGCGCTCCGGCTGATAATGCAGCGTCAGCACTTCAATCTGCTGCAAAATGCCGTTGGGCATTGGCCATAACACCGGCGTGCCAACAGTAAGCCCCAACACCGCAGTCCCCACCGGCGCCAGCACCGAGAGCAAATCGCTGCGGCCGGCCTGCAGTTCATCCGGCACCACCAGCGTCAGTGTTTTACTTTCCCGCTGCCCGAGCCGGACTGTGATGGTGGAATGTAAGGTCACCACATCGGGCGGCATTTCGCTGGCATGACACAGCATGGCGCGCGCCAGCGCATGGCTTAAGCTGCCGGCTTTTTCCTGCCGGGCCGGATCAGATGGCGGCAGGCTGTCCAGCAGCGCCTCCAGCTTGTTGAAGTCGGCCAGCGACAAAGTGATCTCCGTTAGTTTTTCTCTCATACACACTCCTTCATCGATAAAATCCGCCAGCCGATTTGACCTGCGGGGTGATTCAGCCAGGCGCTACCGGCCAGGCTCTTTGCTACGGCTATGGCGGCGCGGCTTGCGCCGCACCAGCAACATGTCCTGTAATTGAAATTGAAACTGCACACCAAGCAGACGCAGTTGGATAGTTGCCCCCGGCAACTGGCCTAACAGTGCCTGCCCGAGTGGCGATAACACCGAAATACGCCCATGCCCCGGCCGGGCATCCGCCGGCCAGACCAATTGCAGCCAATGCTGTTGGCCTGTGTGGGCCTCTTTTAATAACAACCAATGGCCGGGGGTCGCGCCTGCCGTTGCAGTGACAGTCGTCTCAGCCGTTAAACACTGTTGCAACCGCCACAGCGCTGCCACGCGCAAAGGCCAGACAGACCGCAGCGCTAACCAGCGCGCAGCCGAAATGCCGGCCCGGGCCGGTATCGCAAAAAACTTGTTCATAAATTCCGCCAGCCCGCTGCGGCTGTGCCAAAGCCCAAAGGCCAGTTAAAACCCGGCACAAAGGCTGAGGCCAAGGCTCAGCAAGCACAAATTCAGCAATATTCAGTCAGAAAAAACAGGGAAAATCAGACAGCGCCGGCCCCGCAGCGCGGAACCGGCTTAAGAAAGGCAGGCAGTAAACACAGATAACAGCATCAGCGCGATAAACAGTGACACCAAAACCTCTGAATCAAATTGGGGAAAAGGAAACTGGTACCACGCCAAATGCCAGCACCAGAAGAAACCGCACCATACGCCATTTCGCAGGAAAAGCAACCTTGGATGCGATGGGTGGCAGGACAGCGGATGCTGGGCTTGCAGTGAATCGGTAGTCCTCGGTACAAGCGATTAGGATCACTTTGTGCCAACAAAGCTGTTTGAAACCCAAATCAGCATTGCTGCCTTATATTGTACAGCGCGGTTGCCTTGGCAAAAAAAAGCAGTAATTGATCATCAACCGGCTACGGCTACAATTTTCAGGCTCAATGGTCACAAAACGTTCGTGATCTTGCCCTAGGGGCCCGTCACGTATTTCGGGCGATTCTTAAAACAAATGAATCGTTTAACCGATATAAATTGAGGGTCAATTTCAAATAGAGGCCGTATGAAATTTTAATTTAACTCCCTGCGGCCTGAAAATAAGAATGGTTATTTGTATTGATTATGACGTTTGTTAGTCGTTTGGTTGCTCGATCCAGGATTTTCCACCACAGCAATCTCTAACTCTTGGTGGAACAAAAGACATATGCACTACACAGCGATTGTCACAAAGATAGTTTACACCACCGACGTTTA
>CAMLNG010000044.1 GCA_946481195.1 uncultured Chromatiaceae bacterium | reverse complement strand
ACCTGAGCACGGATAAAACCTTTTTCAAAGTCAGTGTGAATCACACCGGCAGCTTGTGGTGCGGTGGCGCCAACCGGAATAGTCCAGGCGCGTACTTCTTTCACGCCCGCAGTGAAATAAGTGTGCAGGTTCAACAGCGAATAACCACCGCGGATCACGCGGTTCAGGCCCGGCTCGCTTAAGCCCATTGATTCTAAGAATTCGGCTTTTTCGTCATCTTCCAATTCAGAAATTTCTGACTCAATCGCAGCGCACACCGGCACCACAATAGCGCCTTCTTTGGCGGCGATTTCGCGTACCACATCTAAGTGTGGGTTATTTTCAAAACCATCTTCCAATACGTTGGCGATATACATGGTTGGTTTGATGGTCAGGAAGTTCATGTATGAAATCAGCGCTTTCTCTTCCGGTGACAGCTCCAGCTGGCGCAGGGTCAGGCCTTGCTCCAGGTGCGCTTTGACTTTTTCCAGCACATCGATTTCAGCTTTGGCGTCTTTGTCACCGGCTTTGGCTTTTTTGCTGACGCGGAAAATAGCTTTTTCTGCGCTGTCCATATCGGCCAGTACCAACTCCATATTGATGGTGTCGATGTCGTCGGCCGGGTCAACTTTGTTGGCGACGTGAATAACGTTTTCGTCTTCAAAACAGCGCACCACATGACCAATTGCATCAGTTTCGCGGATGTTGGCCAAAAACTTGTTGCCAAGACCTTCGCCTTTGGATGCGCCTTTTACCAGACCGGCGATATCAACAAATTCCATCGTGGTTGGCAGAATACGCTGTGGATTGACGATAGCAGCCAGTTGATTCAGCCTTGGATCCGGCACAGGCACTACGCCGGTATTTGGTTCAATAGTACAAAACGGGAAGTTCGCCGCTTCGATACCCGCTTTAGTCAAAGCGTTAAACAGTGTAGATTTACCGACGTTGGGTAAACCAACGATGCCACATTTAAAACCCATGGAAGTATCCTCAGTGCTGAGCCGGCGCCAAGATAGCGCAGCCGCTGTTACCAGACCCTCAGGTCGTGGCGATAAAACTGTGTAAACGATGCTGGGCTTTGACGAGACCGTCTTTTTGCCACAGTTCAAGGCAACGCAGCGATTCGTCGAGCGCGTCCTCAATTAATTTTTGCTCTGCTTGCGGGGCTTTCCCCAGTACGTATCCGGTGACCAGATCTTTGTGACCCGGATGACCGATACCTAAGCGCAGGCGGTAAAAATTGGCATTATTGCCCAATTTGCTGGTGATGTCTTTTAAACCATTGTGACCGGCGTGACCGCCACCGAGCTTAAACTTGGCAACACCTGGCGCTATCGCCATTTCGTCGTGCGCAACCAGGATCTGTTCAGGTGCGACTTTAAAAAACTGCGCCATAGCTGCAACAGCCTTCCCACTTAAATTCATATAAGTAGTGGGGATTAACAACTTGATTTCGTGTCCGTTTAATAAAAATTTGCCGGTCAGACCAAAATATTTCGGGTCGGCTTTTAACGGGACGTTGTAGCGACGGGCCAGTTGTTCGACAAACCATTGGCCGGCATTGTGGCGGGTCTTCTCATATTCGGGGCCTGGATTACCCAGGCCCACGATAAGCTGAACAAAGTCAGACATTACTCAGCAGTTTCTTCCGCTTTACCAGCTGGTTTGTTTACAGAAACAACCGCCTGGTCATGGCCAGCACCTTTAGCCAGTTCAGCGATAGTTACGCCGGCTGGAACTTTCAGGTCTGACAGGTGCAGAGTTTGACCAACAGCTACGTCAGCCAGGTCAACTTCGATGAATTCTGGCAGGTTAGCTGGCAGAACTGTAATAGCAACTTCGTTGATGTGGTGAGCAACGATACCGCCTTTTTTACCAGCTGCAGCTTCGTTGATGAAGTGCAGAGGTACGACAGTGTGCAGTTCGTGGCCAGCTTCAACGCGTTGGAAGTCAACGTGTGTTACTTTTGGCTTGAACGGGTGACGTTGCATTGCTTTAACGATTGCTTTTACTTCTTCACCGCCGACGTTGATAGTCAGGATGTGCGTGTAGAAACCTTCGTTGGCTTGCGCCTGGATCAGTTTGTTGTGTTCCAGTGTGATAGACAGAGGCGCTTTGTGGCCACCGTAGATGATTGCTGGAACTTTATCCGCGTGACGCAGGCGGCGGCTCGCACCTTTCCCCAGGTCGTTACGGATTTCGGCATTTAACGTGTAAATGGCTTCAGACATTTGGATCTCCAAAAATTAAGAATGCTGGTTTCCGCGACCAGAAAACCAGCTCATATTTTTTTTCACGGCAACAACACCCGAGGTGTGCTGGCGGAAAAAAGCGCGACATGATAGCACCGGCGCTAATGTCAGGCAAACAAAAAAGCCGCTCGGGGAGCGGCTTTTGTCAAGATTGCGGACGCTTAATCAAACATCGAAGAAATTGATTCTTCGTTGCTGATGCGGCGGATACATTCGGCCATCATTTCGCTCAACGTCAGCTGTTTCACTTTGCTCACCGCCTGCATAGCCGGTGACAGTGGAATAGTGTCGGTGATGATCAATTCATCAATCACTGAGTTAGCGATGTTTTCTGCGGCGTTACCAGAGAATACCGGGTGTGTCGCGTAAGCAAATACACGGCGGGCGCCTTGTTCTTTTAAGGCTTCAGCGGCTTTACACAAAGTACCACCGGTGTCGATCATGTCGTCAACGATGATACAGTCGCGGTCTTTCACGTCACCGATGATGTGCATCACCTGCGCCACGTTGGCTTTTGGCCGGCGTTTATCGATGATGGCTAAATCGGCATCGTTCAGCAGTTTAGCAATAGCGCGGGCACGGACCACACCACCGATATCCGGTGATACCACGACCGGCGCCTGAAATTCGCGCTTACGCATATCATCGAGCAGTACTGGCGAGGCGAACACGTTGTCGACTGGTACGTCAAAGAAACCCTGGATCTGTTCAGCATGCAGGTCAACCGTTAATACACGGTCAACACCCACGCTGGACAGGAAATCCGCGACCACTTTGGCCGTGATAGGTACCCGGGCTGAGCGGACGCGGCGGTCCTGACGGGCATAACCAAAATATGGGATCACCGCGGTGATACGACCGGCAGAAGCGCGACGCAGCGCATCAACCATGACGATCAGTTCAATCAGGTTATCGTTGGTCGGTGCGCAGGTAGACTGGATAATAAAAACGTCCGATCCACGGACGTTTTCATTAATCTGAACGCTGACTTCTCCATCGCTGAAACGGCCAACTTCGGCATCGCCGAGCTTAATGTACAGGCGGCTGGCGATTTTCTTGGCGAGTTCTGGTACGGCGTTACCAGCGAATATCTTCATGTCGGGCACGGTAGGATCCTCAGGGATTGCTCCGGTTAAAATCTGAGATCAGCACGTTCGGCGATTAAGGCGCTGATCCCTCGTCATACGGCATGTCGTAACGCAGTCAGCAGCGGCGACTGGTTGAGCCCCCGGGCGACAAATCCGCGGCAATTTGCCGGTAAGTCAGCCAGGGCGCGACGAGCACTGAGTTCATCAGCGAATTCAGCGAAGACACTGGCACCAGTACCCGTCATTCGAGACGGCGCGTATTCTACCAACCACTGTAAGGTTATTGCAACCTGCGGACAGAGACGTTCAACCAGTGGTTGGCAGTCATTTCGCCACGGACTGGTCATTAAATCTGCCAGCGTCAGTGGCTTGCTGTTGCGAATGAGATCAGGATGAGTGAACACCGCCGCGGTCGACACATGCGCATCCGGTGTGACCACCAGATACCAACAATCCGCCAGTTCCACCGGCTGGAGTTTTTCGCCTACGCCTTCAGCAAAAGCGGTCTGGCCATGGACAAATACCGGCACGTCGGCACCGAGTTTTAAGCCGATGTCGGCGAGTTGTTGGGTGGATAACTGCAGCTGCCACAGCACATTCAGCGCATGCAGAGTCGTCGCAGCATCAGACGAACCGCCGCCAAGGCCGCCGCCCATCGGCGTGCGTTTATTCAGATGGATACGCGCTCCGGCACCTTCAGCTGCCAGCGCCTGCAGCATTTTGGCTGCACGCACGACGAGATTGTCGTCCCCGCTGATGCTGACATCTGAACAGCTGAAGCGGATTTCGCCGCTGTCATCGGCCTGAAAACTCAGCTCATCGCCGACATCGAGCATGCGAAACAGCGTTTGCAAATTGTGATAACCATCCGCGCGGCGCCCGGTGATATGCAAAAATAAATTCAGTTTGGCCGGGGCCGGTAAAATTAAATTGTCAGTCATTATTGCCACTCCCGGATCACCAGTTTTAACCGGGTGTCACCGGATTGCAGCTGCATTTTGCGTGGCAGCGATTTGGCATCAGGGAAAAAGTCGCTGTAGCTGACCTGCCATTGCCGGGCGCGGCTGTCGGTCAGGGTAAAACTGGTCAGGCGGCCCATGCCGTCGCGTTGTAAATTTTCACTGCTGGGGCCCGGCAGGCCTTTGAGCCACAGCTGCATTTCTTCTATCGGCAAAGACCAGCCGGATAAATAATCCAGCAAGGCGCCGGCCGACATGGCCTGATGCGTTTCGCCATCGACTTTGACCGTGGCGCCTTCGGCATGCGTGGTCAGTTCAAAGACGGTGAGGCCAAGGAAATTGGTCATAGACGCCTGGTAATAAGGGCCTTGTTGTTGCCAGTTCAGTGTGCCACTGACATTCTCGCCCGGCGCTTTCACCCCAAGCGCAGCGACCACTTTGTACTCAGTCATTGCATCCAGCGCCTGCTCACGTTCGGCGGCTGGCAGCGGGCGGGAAACTTGAGGGGCAGGCTGGCTGGCGCACCCGGCTAACAGCAGGCTGAATAAACAGCCGGCCCAGAGATTTTGCTTTAAAAACACAGTTTTTCCTGTCTGAAATGAACGGATGACCGACGCTAGACCTTGTAGCAGGCTTTTCAGCGACAGTGGATTTTCGTACAATCGCGCCTTTCTCCGTGACTTTAGGCTGAACAGGCCGAAGCGACGATTTAATTTTTTAGGTGAATCGCTATTTTTGCACTTGGCATCAATCACAAAACAGCACCAGTGGCGCTTCGCGAGCAACTGGCTTTTGCGCCAGAGCAAATCGCTGAAGCATTGCTGGATCTGACGGCCAAAACGGCGGTGACAGATGCGGTGATTGTATCCACCTGCAACAGAACTGAGCTGTATTTTAGCGGCAGCAACGAACAATCGAAACAAGTGATTGCCTGGCTGACGCAATTTCATCAGTTAAACCGCGCTGATGTTGAACCGCATTTATATCTGCACAGTGACGATGCAGCGTCGACCCATCTGATGCGGGTGGCCTGTGGCCTTGATTCTTTAGTGCTGGGTGAGCCGCAGATTTTAGGTCAGGTTAAACAAGCCTATAGCCAGTCGCGCCAGCTCGGCACTATTCAGCCGGTATTTGAACGGCTGTTCCAGAAAACTTTTGCCGTCGCCAAACAAGTACGCACCGACACTGAAATCGGTGCCAGTGCGGTATCTGTGGCTTTTGCTGCAGTGACGCTGGCCAGGCAGATTTTCGGCAAACTCAATGACGTCAAAGTGTTATTGATTGGCGCCGGTGAAACCATCGAATTGGTGGCTAAACATTTACTGGAACAAGGTGCGGCACATTTAACAGTGGCCAACCGCTCTTATGACCGCGCTGCAGCGCTTGCCGGCCAGTTTAACGGCCAGGTGGTGACTTTATCGCAGGTGCCGCAGGCGTTGGTTGATGCCGATGTGGTGATTAGTTCCACCGCCAGTACGCTGCCGATTGTTGGCAAAGGCATGGTCGAGCAAGCGCTAAAAAAACGCCGGCACAAACCGATGTTTCTGGTCGATTTGGCCGTGCCGCGTGATATCGAAGCACAGGTAGCGGAACTAGAAGACGCATATCTTTACACCGTCGACGATTTACAGAATATCGTCGCGCAAAATATCCAGTCGCGCCAGCATGCCGCTGAACAGGCCGAACAGATGATTGCCGAAGGCGTAGCCGATTTCAGTCAGTGGTTGTCGCTGCAGGGCAATATCGACTGGGTACGCGATTATCGCGAGCGCTGTGAGGCGGTCAAACAGGAATTATTACAACGGGCGCTGAATCAGCTCGCCAGCGGCCAGAGTGCCGACAAGGTGATGACAGAATTAGCGACTAAACTCAGCAACAGGCTCATGCATGCACCAACCCGGACTATCCGGCAGTTGCTGCAGGACGACACCACACAACCTCAGACATTGATCAACACGCTGTTAGATGTGTAGTTGGATGTTAAATCAGGTACTTAATCAGGTATTTATTGCTCCATGAAAGAATCGGTATATCGCAAACTCGAAGGTCTGGTCGAGCGTTATGAAGAAGTGCAGGCGCTGTTAAGTGACGCTGCCGTGATCTCTGATCAGAATAAATTCCGCGAGTTATCCCGCGAATACAGCCAGCTGGAACCAATTGCTCAGCATTTTGCGCAATACCGCCAGGCGCAGGACGACCTGCAAAGTGCCGAAGAGATGCTGAAAGATTCAGATCCGGACATGCGCGAAATGGCGCAGGAAGAATTTAAATCCGGTAAAGAGCGTATTGAGCAACTCGATCAGGAACTGCAAATCCTGTTATTGCCCAAAGATCCGAACGACAACAACAACTGTTTCCTCGAGATCCGTGCCGGCGCCGGTGGCGATGAAGCGGCGATCTTTGCCGGTGATTTGTTCCGCATGTACAGCCGTTACTGCGAAAAACGCAGGTTTAAAGTCGAAATTGTCAGCTGTAACGACGGTGAACACGGTGGTTATAAAGAAGTGATCGCCAGCGTGCAGGGCGAAGGTGCTTATGGTGTACTGAAGTTTGAATCCGGTGGTCACCGCGTACAGCGCGTACCGGCCACTGAATCGCAAGGCCGGGTCCATACTTCAGCCTGTACCGTCGCTATCATGCCGGAAGTACCGGAGAGTGAAGCCATTGAAATCAATCCGGCTGATTTAAAAGTCGATACCTACCGCGCGTCCGGCGCCGGTGGTCAGCACGTCAACAGAACAGATTCGGCCATTCGGATCACCCACTTACCAACCGGTATTGTGGTGGAATGTCAGGACGAACGCTCGCAGCATAAAAACCGTGCCCGCGCCATGTCGGTTTTGCAATCACGCATTCAGGCGGCGGAAGATGAAAAACACCGCTTGGCCGAAGAGTCGACCCGCCGTTTGCTGGTGGGCTCCGGCGACCGTTCTGAGCGCATCCGCACTTATAACTTCCCGCAGGGCAGGTTAACCGACCATCGGATTAACCTGACCATCTATAAATTACTGGATGTGATGGAAGGTGATTTGGATGCGGTATTGGAACCGCTGAGTCACGAGCATCAGGCCGACCAGCTGGCGGCCCTTGCCGAGGAAAATCGCTGATGTTATTGCGCCAGTGGCTGGCAGAGGCCGAAACGGCGCTGCAGGCGCTGGCGCAGCAAGACCCGCAGGCGACAGATCTCAAGTTTGAAGCCAGCCGGCTGTGGGCCGATGTGCTGGATAAAAATCCGGCCAGTGAGCGGTTATATCTGGATCAGCCGTTAACTGCAGCCGAACTTTCGTTGTTAAACAGTGCGTTACAGCGGCGCGTCACGGGGGAACCCTTGGCTTACATCACCGGGCGCTGGTGGTTCTGGGATTTGGAACTGGAAGTCGCGCCTTGTACCTTAATTCCCAGACCCGACACTGAACTTTTAGTAGAACAGGCCTTGCAGCTTGCTTTGCCGGCCAATGCACAAGTGTTGGATTTAGGCACCGGCACCGGCGCTATTGCGTTGACGCTGGCATCACAGCGGCCACAGTGGCAGCTGACTGCCGTGGATTATTCTGCTGATGCCGTGGCGCTGGCGGAGCGCAATCGTTGCCGTCTGCAGCTGGATAATGCCCGCATTCTGCAAAGTGACTGGTATCAGGCTGTTGCAGGCCAACGTTTTGCTTTAATCCTGTCCAATCCACCATATATTGACGCCAAAGACCCACATCTGACGCAGGGCGACGTGCGTTATGAACCGCTCACAGCATTGGTCGCCGCCGAAGATGGTCTGGCGGACATCCGGCTGATTTGCCGCCAGGCACCAGTACACTTAACACCTGGCGGCTGGATCTGGCTGGAGCATGGGCATCAGCAACATGAGGCAGTGCAGCAAATCCTTCTGCAAGCCGGGTTCATCGACGTCGGCTCAATGCGCGATTATGGCGGCAACTGGCGTATCAGTGGCGGCCGGTTACCGCTTTAAGCCTGTTTTACTTTTCCAGATATTTCCCCTGAATTTTTCATCGTAATTTGCCGCAATCTTTTGACCACCGCTGGAATAGCGCATATAACTATTGCTGATTCTTCTTAAAATAATTAATTCATCTCAATCACTTAAGCTACTGCATTCAGGTTAGCGAAGCTCAAGAGGGAACAAGCGTGGCGAACGATTTTTTATTTGCGGATGAACCGGAAGAGCAGGTGCCGCAACATAATGGCAGCTGGAAGGTGCTGATCGTAGACGATGAGCCTGAAGTGCATGCGGTGACGAAGTTGGCACTCAGCGACTTTTCGTTTCAGGGCAAAAATCTGGAATTTTTCAGTGCCTACTCAGGTGCAGAGGCCAAAAAACTAATCGCAGATCATCATGACGCCGCCATTATCCTGCTTGATGTGGTGATGGAATCTGATGATGCCGGTTTGATTGTCGCCCGTTATATCCGCGAAGAGCTGCACAATCATTATGTGCGGATTATCCTGCGCACCGGCCAGCCCGGGCAGGCGCCGGAGCGGCAGGTCATCGTTAACTACGATATCAATGACTACAAATCTAAAACTGAACTGACTGCGCAAAAACTCTTTACCGTGATTATGTCCAGTCTGCGTTCTTACCGCGACATTCTGTCAATTGACAACAGCCGGCGCGGACTGGAAAAAATCATCACCGCCTCCGCGGATTTGTTTTCCTCGCATTCGATGGAACAGTTTATCGATGGGGTACTGCAACAGCTGACGTCGATTCTGGGTTGTGATGAAAATGCCTTATTGGTCACTTCGTCGCTGGTCGCCGGTAATATCCATGAAAATACCGACCCGGATCAGTTAGTGGTATTTGCCGGTCTTGGCGAATTTGAAAATCAGGAAGGCCGTGCTGTCTCTGATGTGTTGGATCCGACACTGATGGATGCTTTCCATCAGGCGCTGAAAAGCCGCAGCATTGTGTACCGCGAAAACTATCTGGTGGCATATTGCACCAGCAAGTTTACCCATGGCTCTTTATTGTATGTGTCCGGCTTGCCGAATCAGGTCAACGAAACACAGAAACGGCTGATTGAACTGTTTTCGCAAAACGTGCAGATCGCCTATGAAAACGTGCAGTTACAGCACGAGATTGAAGATACTCAGCGCGAAATCGTCTACCGGCTTAGTGAAGCGGTCGAGCAACGTTCAATTGAAACCGGCAATCATGTCAAACGGGTGGCGTTTATCTGTTATGAATTGGCCACGGCCTATGGTTTAGCAACAGATGAAGCCGAAAAGCTGATGTTTGCGTCGCCTTTGCATGACGTTGGCAAAGTGGGCATTCCGGATGGCATTTTAAATAAACCGATGAAACTGGCCGAGCACGAGTGGGAGGTGATGAAAACTCACTCCAATATCGGTTATGAGATTTTGAAAAACTCCAAACGCGCTATTATCCAGGCAGGTGCGGTCATCGCCAGAGACCATCATGAGAAATGGGATGGCAGTGGTTATCCGGCCGGTAAAAGCGGTGAAGACATTCATATTTATGGCAGGATCGCGGCAGTGGCTGATGTCTATGACGCACTCCGGCACCGGCGTTGCTACAAATCGCCCTGGACGCCAGAGGCAGCATTGTCACACATTGAAAGTGAATCCGGCCGGCAATTTGACCCCAAATTGGTGGAGATCTTAAAAAGCCGTATTGACCGGATTGAAGCCATTTTACAGAAATACCCGGACGAGGAATAAAGCGTGCCCGATAACAAAGCCACCAATGGTGGCTTTGTTATTTGTACTAAGTTGATTTTCACTATGTTGATTTGCAGCATCAGTGATATCGCCAGTGCGGAGCAGCGGTAAACCCCGCGGCATAGTGTGGCTTTTCGGCCGCGGGGATGGACGCTGCCTCTGCTTCCATGCAAAATATGCCGCCCAGTCCATTTTTCGCAGAAATTCCGGAGTGTTGTTATGTATATGGCGTTAAAACACACGCATTTGTTGTTGGTCTCATTAAGCGTGGCTTTGTTGTTTATCCGCTTTGTGCTGAGTTTGCTTGATTCCCCGTTGTTGCAGAAAAAACTGCTGAAAGTCCTGCCTCATGTGGTGGATACCTTTTTACTGTTGTCGGCGCTCGGCCTGATGCTGACATTACAGCAATATCCGTTTGTTACCCCTTGGCTTACTGAGAAATTTATCGGTTTACTGGCTTATATCGCACTTGGCTGGATGGCGTTAAAAGGCCGCACTAAAGCCTTACGGGTGTTTGCATTTTTTGGTGCTTTAGGTTGGTTAGCGCTGATGGTGCGGGTCGCTATTACCAAAACGCCTGTGTTGTTCGGGTAAGCCAACAGGCGATTCATTTTACAGCGGGCTGAGGCCGCTGTGTTTTTAAGGAGGCCCAGGTGGCTGCAATGAATATTCAGATTGGCAAGATTGAAGTTGCCAATGACAAACCTTTTGTGTTGTTTGGTGGCATGAACGTGCTGGAGTCACGCGAACTGGCGCTGCAGGTCGCTGAGCACTATGTCAAAGTTTGCGAAAAGCTTGGCATTCCCTATGTGTTTAAAGCGTCTTTTGACAAAGCAAACCGCTCTTCGGTGCATTCTTATCGCGGGCCGGGCCTGGAAGAAGGCTTACGGATTTTCGAAGAGATCAAACGTACTTTTAATATTCCGCTGATCACTGATGTGCATGAACCTTATCAGGCTGCACCTGTGGCTGAAGTGGTTGATGTGATCCAGTTGCCAGCGTTTCTGGCGCGCCAGACTGATTTAGTCGTTGCTATGGCAAACACTGGTGCCGTGATTAACGTGAAAAAGCCGCAGTTTTTAGCGCCGCATGAAATGCGCCATATCATCAGCAAATTCAGTGAAGCCGGTAACGACAGAGTTATTTTATGTGAACGTGGTTCCTGCTTTGGTTACAACAACCTGGTGGTGGACATGCTGGGCATGGATGAAATGAAACAGTATGGGCCGGTGATTTTTGATGCCACGCACGCCCTGCAAAAACCAGGCGGACGTATTGACTCTGCTGATGGCCGCCGGGCACAAGCGGCACAGCTGGCCCGCTCCGGTATGGCGCTTGGGCTGGCAGGCTTATTTATCGAAGCCCACCCGGATCCGAATCAGGCGAAATGTGATGGTCCTTGCGCTTTGCCGCTGGCGAAGCTGGAAGATTATCTGCGCCAAATGCAGGCACTTGATCAGTTAGTGAAATCCTTCCCTCCGCTGGATACTTCCGCCAACTAATCGGCATCAGCCGGCCGTTACAGAAGCTATTCAGCTTTTGTAGCGGTCGGCAACATAAGTAGTGACCTGCAGAAAACTCTGCTGTAACGCCGTAAATAGCGCAGAAAGCGGTTCAGTCGTTGCGCCCGAATTCTCACCGGCGCTGTCACTTTCAGCTGCCTGTTCGAGCTGGAAAGCCAGTTCTGACAAGCTGAGCGCACCGACACTTTTCGCCATAGATTTCAGCTGATGTGCCAGACTGCGGCAACGCTCAACTTGCGCCCCGCTGACAGCCTGTTGCAACTGTTGTAATAGGCCATCAGCCTGCGTGGTGAAATAGTTGAGGTATTCCTGATGTTTCTGTGGGTCCGGGCCTAAAAAGTTGGCAATTGTCGTAAAACAAATCGGTGTCATGTCGCTGGAATTAGTCACCACACCGGCAGTTGCAGCAGCATTATCTGATGCCGCCGGCAAAGGCAGCCAGCGCTGCAGCACTTCGTTTAATTTCGCCAGCTCAACCGGTTTGGTCAGATAGTCGTCCATGCCGACACTGAGGCATCGCTGCGCTTCGCCTTTTAATGCATTTGCGGTGATAGCCACAATTCGGGTATAGACAATCTCGTCGTCATCATATTGTGCCGCTTCTTTTCGGATGGCGCGGGCCAAGTCGTAGCCGCTGAGATTGGGCATATGCAAATCAGTTAACAGCAGTGGATAACGATATTGGCGCCACTTGTCCAGTGCCACCTGTCCGTCGTCAGCGACCTCCACCTGATACCCCAGCGTCTGTAGTTGTTCTACCAGCACTTTCTGATTCATTGGATTGTCTTCTGCCAATAGCAGCAAAGGGGCCAACTGGCCTGGAACAGGCAAACGATGTGCTACTGCTGCAGTCGGGGCAGGGCCGGGCTTTTTCTCGTCCAGCAGGCTTTGCAAGGCGCTGATTAAACTGGTGCGGCATAACGGGTTCATTTCCAGTAAATGCACACCATCAGGCGCGCTGTGTAATCCCTGTTCCGCTGTAACCAGACAGAGCACCGGGCCAGGCAATATGGCTGGCCAGGCAATATCGCTGTGCAAACTGCAGTCTACAACATAAAAAGCAGCAGGCTGCCGCCACAGCTGCGGGTAGGGCACTATGTCCGTCTCTGCGCCAAAAGCCTTGAGGTAGCTGCTGAGTAATTCGAGACGGTCCTGATCGTCACAGCAAATAGCCACCCGCTGGTTATGTAGTTCTGGTTGCTGCAGGCTGACCTGCTCCTCCGCGTGGCGCAGCGGCAACACCACAGTAAAGACGCTGCCTTTGCCAATTTCACTTTCGACATCGATGCGGCCGAACATTAATTCAGTTAATTGCTGGCATATCGACAGGCCAAGCCCGGTACCACCGTATTTGCGGGTGATGGAGCCTTCAGCCTGCAGAAATGGCTGAAACAGCTGATTGAGCTGGCGGGGGGTCATGCCTTTGCCGTTATCAGTGACCGAGATGCGGACCTGACAAAATTCCAGATTGTCATCAAGCAGTTCAGCCCGGATCTGCACTTTACCCAGTTGCCCCGGTTGTGTTTCGGTAAATTTGATGGCGTTGCCGGTCAGATTGTACAGAATTTGCCGTAGCCGCACCGGGTCACCGAGCAGGCATTCAGGAATGGCCGGGTCGACAAAAACGGTGAGCTGTAACTGACGTTGCAGCGCCACTGTATACATCACTTGTGCGACTGCTTCGACGACATCATTCAGTGACAGCGGTATATGTTCAATCTCCATTTTACCGGCTTCAATTTTAGAAAAATCCAGAATGTCGTCGAGGATGCGCAGCAAAGCAAAAGCAGACTCGCGGATGGTATTGCTGAGCCTCAGCTGATTGCTGCTGAGCATGGTATTTCTCAGCAGATCCACAG
>CAMLNG010000043.1 GCA_946481195.1 uncultured Chromatiaceae bacterium | reverse complement strand
ATTTCGGTAATAGATTGGCTGGCAACCCGATTAACACTGCCTTTGGCATCATACGGTGTGCGGCTTAATAAAATCGGCGCGTTTTTCACGCCCTTTTTCATCACGGTCACGGTATAGAGTTTGACGCCATCCCGCATCGGGATCATATCGACTCTTTTAATAAAATCAGCCTGCGGCCGCACGGCATCGTATTTGTCGACATTATCCACCGTCATCGGGGTGACTTTTGTCTCTGTGACTGGGGCTGCTACAGCGCTGACGGCTGGCGCCAGCGTCAAAGCCAGGTATATAGGTAGAAGTTTCATAAAATCCCTTGTGAGGTCATACAGATGTGGCCCGAACTCATATGCTGCTGTCATTGAATGGTTACAATGGCTAAACTGCACTGTGGCAGATGACAAAGACCACAGCAAGCAGGCCTGAGACGATCGGCTGTTTTTGCCGCCTGTATGGTTTTTCGCCGCGCCCCTGCACATTGCTGCTTCAGGATTTCGACTGATGACGGAAACTGCCGTCCCAATCAGGCGGCGGCGCCTGGTGCAACAAAGCGCTGATCCTCGGCAGATATACAGCAATCAGCCGCTGCAGCACCGGATCTGCAGAGGCCTGCAACTTGAGAAGCAACTGCTGCGCCCCGTCAAAATCCGCAGAAAAATAACAGTGCAGTGCCTGGTTAAATTGCTGATAAGCAGCCTGTTCGCTGACTGTTAGCGTCGCTGGCAACGGCAGATAGATCCGGACCGCCTGCTGTTTCCCTTTAACCTGCACCTTATCTACCAAGGCATATTGCAACTCACAAGCCAGCGATTTTGTGCTTTCACCGACAAGGAGTGGCACCCCATAAAAGGTCGTTAATGCTTCTAAGCGGGATGCCAGGTTAACGGCATCACCGATGACGGTGTAACTGCGGCGAAAATCTGACCCCATATCACCGACGTTCATTTCTCCGCTATTAATACCGATGCCAATCTGTACGAGCGGCAACGCTTCGCTGGCAAATTGCCGGTTAAGCATATCCAGCGCAGCTTGCATCGCAAGCGCGGCCTGCACAGCTTTTTGACCATGTGCGGCATCGGCCAGAGGTGCCCCCCAAAAAGCCATCACCATATCGCCAACATACTTATCAATGGTGCCATCGTGGGCGTGGATCTGCGCGGTGAGTACATTAAACACCCTGTTCAACCAATGCTTTAATTGGTGCGGCGCCAACTGTTCGGCAATAGTGGTAAAACCGCGAATGTCAGAAAACAATACGGTTAACAGCTTCTTTTCGCCGTCCAGACTCACAGCCGCTGGGTTTAGCAACAAGCGTTCAATATGCGCCGGTGGTAAATATTGTGCAAAAACAGTTTTCATTTGGCTGCGGCGGCGGTTTTCCCGGAAAAATCCGGCACTCAGATAAAAAGCCGCCAGCAGCAACAATTGAAGGCAAGGTAATAACATCGGTAAATCAATCACCTGCCATATCCAAAAACCAAGGTTGAAGCCGATGATCAGCAAAAACAGTGACAGGCTTAACATCAGGCTTGCCAATGGCCCAAGCCGCGGCATCAGGTACAGGCAACAACCAGCCAGCACCAGCATTTGCAAGAGCAGTGCCGCGCGCCACCAATCTGGACGATATGGGATTGCGTCCGGAAACATCAGGGCGTCAAACACTGTGGCGTGAATTTCGACTCCAGGAAATACCTGTGCTGTTGGTGTGGTCCGAAGATCAGCCAGCCCGGCGGCTGAAGTTCCGACAAAGACCACGGCTTCGGCAAAAGTGCCAGGAGCAATCCGGCCATGCAGCACATCACTGGCTGGTGTGTACGGATAATGCCGGGCACCGCCACGATAGGGAATTAAGATCCGGCCGCGCTCGTCTGTTTGGATCAGGCTGTTACCAAGCTTCAGCCCTTGCAACCAAATCCGTCCGGATTGCGCGTACCAAACCGGTTCGATTTGTGTGAGCAGGCTATAGACCCGGAACGCTTCCAGTGCCAGCGCTGGGTATAACTGCCCGGCATACTGGTGCACCAACGCGGCGTGGCGGATTAAACCATCGGCATCGGCCTCCGCATTCATGAAACCTTGCCCGGCGGCGACCTGGGCCAGCACCGGTACTGGTGCCGTGAGCCCGGCAAAAGCTGTAAAGGCATCTTTGCCTAATGGTCTTTGCTGGTGGATGGCAGGCAGCTGGCTTGCGCCTGCCTTGCCCGGGTACTGATGTAGCAGGCTCGCCAGTACAACTTCGGCGCTTTGCAGTGCCTGAGAAAATTGCTGGTCTTGATCCTGAGCCCCGGCAAATTGCCGCCATTCCTGTTGTTGTTGTGCCGTGAGTGCTGACCATTGCGGCCATTGCGTCATCAGGTCCTGCAATGGATTGGCCTGCGCCTCTGCAAAGAGAATGTCATATACAATCAACAATGCCCCGGCTTGCTGCAACTGCTGCGTGAGGCGGGCAAAATGGCGCCGGTCCCACGGCATCCGTCCAATATCCGCGAGGCTGGCCTCATCGATATCAACAATCCTGATGTTACTGACACTGTGTGGCCAGGGCGGCAAATGCTGTAGCCTGGCGTCGTACCAAAGCCCATCCAGCCGTTCCAGCAAAGGCACCAGCACAACTGGCGGCAACAGCTGCAACCACAGCAGGACCAAACAGAGCCCAAGTGCCGGCAGTTCACGCCGCCAGGTCCAATTCAGCATCTTCAGGCGCTCATGGCTGTGGAGGTTGAGTCCGCCGGCCACGCCAACACTGGCCTGACAACAATCCGGCTGTTAACGGACATCGATTTGTACTGTCCCCTGACTACTGCCACCGAAAGCGCCACTTAACTGGTAGCTGAAACTATCAATACCGACAAAACCGGCAGCCGGTGTGTAACTAAAACTACCGTCTGGTCTGAGCAGCACATTCCCATGCGCCGGCGCCTGCACTAAAGTCACCGACAGGCTTGGCCATTGGCCCTGATTGGCAAAGCCAAGTTCAGCGACTTCTCCGCTGGTAGACGCCAGCCACAGCGTTTTGCCATCGGCACTGCTGGCAAGACCGCTGATGCTGCTGACACCTGCAGGTAACACCATTTGCCGGACCAGTTGACCACTTTGACTAAATTCGGCAATAGCCGGCTGAATACTGCTGGCAATCAGCAGATTGCCGTTGACCGGATTGACATGCAGATCACCAAAACTGACAGAGAACGAATGTGCTGCGGTGACCAGACCAAATTGGCTAATCACCTGGCCACTGATCGGGTCAATCTGCGCAACCTGATCACCGATATTGGCTGCAGGAACATTGTCCTGCACCAGCCATAAGGTCCCGGTTTTGCTGTTAAACGCGCCTCCCACAACATGACTGGCGCCAAAAGCAGTATCAAGCCGGCTTAACAAAGCACCGCTTTGCGGGTCCAGTGCGAAGACTTCAGTCGCATCAGTTTCGCCATTAATAAAGAGCAATGTGCCTTGTGGGACCCGCACGTCTTTTAATAAAAACGCCTGCGCAGCAATATCCAGATCGACGTCATTGGCAGCTTCGCCCTGCCTGGGAATACTGCCCAAAGCCACACCTAACCGGTCAGTTTTGTGAATATTGGCACCAAAAGAGGGATACAAATGCAACGCCTGCTGATATTCGTTGGCAGCAAGCCCAACCAAAGAACCCAAACCAGGATTATGCCGGTGTCGCAGGATCAGGCTGTCGCCCTGCACCACAGCGCGTCCCTCGCTGTCGTTGCCAACAACCCCTGGCGCGGCTACACCAAGCGTCTGATTCACACTCATTTGATAACTGTCATTGACCGCAACAGGAGGGGAATTGCCAGGTGCATTGAGTGCCGAACCCGGAATAGTAAAACTCAGCCGGTCCAGCGGTGCCCGCATTTCTGCGCCAATCACCTGTCCGACCTGGCCAATAGTACAAGGCTGGCCGTTGGCTAACCCGCTGCAACTGGCGGTGTTGCCAATAAAGGCGCCAAAACCCAGCGAGTCGGCAAAAGGCGTATTTGGATACAAGCCGTTGTACTGGCCACCACTGTCCGGGAACAGGCTTAATTCGAACCGGGCTTGCCCCACACGGACAAACTGTACACTGTTATTGTTCGCTGAAATCGACCGGGCTAACACGGGCGACTGCCCTGTGCCCGGATATTTCATCATAAAAACATAATTACCCTGCTGGCCCGGCATGTTGCCACTTTGCGCTGATTCCACATAACGTCCCTGCATCGCACAACGAGTATCGACCAACTGTACACAGTCGCCGATCCGGTACAGCCCGGTGCCGATCTGACTTCCCACAGGATCTGGCCCCTGACCAATATAATAAAATTCGCCAAGCATGCTGGTGGAATTACCTGCCAGATTGCTAATGACTCTGGCAATCGTCAGCACAACACTCGCCTGGGCCAATCCACCACGTCCATCACTGATTTGATAAACAAAACTATCAGTGCCACTGAATCCGCTATTGGGCACATAGCTGAAGCTGCCATTGGCCGACAGTTGCAAAGTGCCGGATTGTACCGGAGTGACCGGCGTGATTTGTACTGTCAGCGGGTCAGCGTCTGGATCTGTGTCATTGACGAGCAGGCCCTGTGTAGCACTGACGGTCAGCGTTTGATTGCTCAGTCCCGCGTAATTGTCATTCACCGCAACCGGGGGCTGATTCGCCAGGCTTGAGGGCACTGTAATTTCCGGACCAAACGCCGTCTCTCCACCGCCACTTAAGCTGGTCATAAACAAATAATAGGGTTTTAGCGGGTCTAAGTTATTAAACTGCACTGAGGTGGTTTTCTGTGCCAGTAAGGCCTGACCATCCGGCAACTGTTGGTAGTTGGCCCGGTTGACGCCACTGCTGCTGGCGAGATAAAGGTTGTAGCGCTGGATGGTAGCATGTGGGTCCCAACGTATCGCCAGCGTTTTGCCGTCATTACTGCGTTGCAGTTGCAGGTTTGCCGGGCCCGGCGGCTGCCAGTTGAGGCTCAGGCTGGCAACACTGGTTTTGTTGCCAAATCTGTCTGTCAGCCAAAGCTGCAGTTGCAATGGACCTGGCTTAAGCCGTAATGAGCCGGGATCAAAATTACTGATCCTTTGGCTGAAACTACCGCCGCCACAGCTAATTTCACTGTCGCAGAGTAATAACTCGGCGCTGTTATTCAAACTCAGCCGAACTTGTTTGATACCGTCATTATCCTGAGCCTCTATCACGAGTAACACATTAGCGCTCACGGTCAAACCTTCAGATGGCCGGATAAATCGTCCTGAACTGTCGGCCGCCAGCACCACAGAACCAGAGCCAAGTGCAAGCAGCAAGGCGCCCAGCCTGAGGCCATTGCACAGCGCCTGTATCCGTGACAACCAAACATGCGCGGCCTGGTTTTTGCAGTTTTGCATGTTGCAACTCCTCAGGGTTGTTCCGTCAATTCAAAGCCACCTTCGATGCGGACCGCAGGATTATCCAGTTCATACAAACTCAGATTTCCCAATACCCGAGTGGCATCATCCAACAACAATCCACTGATACTGCCGCCAGCCAGCGCATTGCCATGACTGGCAAAATTAATGCTGAGATCAAGTGCAGCACCATTGAAGATGCCGTTAAATACGGCAAACCATTCACCAGCACTGTCAGTGAAAGATAACTGCCCGTCTGGCACCCAGGCACCGTCAAAATCGATGAGCATCGACAGGTTTAAATCAGTGACCGGCCCGCTGCTGCTCACCAGACTCTGTCCGGCGATAAAATCAAAACTGGCACTGCCGGTGCGCCCGACGCTGTCCATGCCTTGCAGGCTCCAGTGCGCACTGAGTTCGCCGATGCCATAAAAACTAAATCCGCCGGCATCGGTATTCAGCGCAGAAGGTCGTTGCGGCATAAAGCCCGACCAGGTCAGCCAATCCCGCTGTGCCGGCGACATTGCAGCAGTATTGCCGGAATCGGGGTTTCCGGCCTGCACTATCGCGTCATCAGTGAAGGCCGCCGGAGTGGTGTCCGCAAACAGCACCGGCGGCCGCAACAGGAATTCAACATCGCCGTTGGCCCGCACTATGGCAAAACGGAATGCCTCAGTAGGTCCCAATGCAAAGTTTTGGTTGGCACCGCGCACTGTGACGGCAATATCAATAACGCCATCCCAGCCGGCCAGATACAAATCTCCGTCTTTCAGTACCGCTTCATAATGAGTGCCGCGCACACCGATAGTCGCGACAGGGGTATTCAGCTGATAATTTTTATTGGCTGACGGCAGCTGCCCGGTGATGGTCCGCAGCCCCCCCTTAACCAGCTCGAGCTCAACCTGACTTTGTGCTTTAACCGCATCGAACTGGTATTGGCGAATGGCCAGTGTTGAGTCGGCCTGCAACGATAGCAGGCCACCATCGGACATCCGCAGCTGACTGGCACTGACCGGGCCGGTACTGACCAAATCAACACTGTACACCGGCGACAAGCGTTTCAGAGTCCGGCTGACTGCATCTGCCTTCGCCTCCACGCTGCCGCGCGCCATGATGGTCTTCCCTGCAGCGACTGTCGTTGCCTGAGCCGGCAGGCCTGAAAATAACAGCAAAAAAACCGTGAACCCCAGAGGCATCACTGGCTGTTTTACCCGCCGGGAGCAAGCCACCCGCAGTCTGAACCATTCAAAATGCATAACGGACTCCTAACCAGCCACGGTTGCGCCGGTATTGATAAAGACTGAGATTGCTGTTGTTGCGCAAATGGCTGAGGCTGGTCAGCAAGCGCCACTGCGGACTGATGCTGTAACTGATTTCGAGTTCTGCCCGCAGATAACGGTCCTGACGGGTCGACGCGAATAGCGGATGAACGGCCTGATAGTCCCCCCGTGAATAATCCAGCTGCAGGCTGGTTAACCAATTCGCACCAAAGGGCTGCTGATAGCGGTAGCCGATGCCAAGCACATCCCTGCTGTTAAAATCAATGCGTCTGAGGTCGCTTTGCTCCTCACCGCTGCGCAACTGCAGACGATGCTCAGCAGCACCAATTTGCAGGGCCAACCAGCCTTGCAGCAACCATTGTTGTTTATCCAGCGCCGGCAGTTCGGCATAAGCAAAGTCGGCCCAGGTTAAATCCAGCCCCATACTGAGACTTTCGCCAAAACCCCGGCTGAGACTGGTTTTCAGGCCCTGATAATCCAGATAACTGTCACCGTCCAGCCAAATGGGCCGGTAAAACATTTCTGCTGACCATTGCAGGCCACGCCAGCGCGATTGGTAACCGGCCTGCATACTGGCATAAGCCCGGTCATAGACAGCGCCGTGCTGATACCCACTTTGCAGCACGCCGGCAGAGGCATAAAAGGCACTGTGCTGACTTTGCGGCAGAACATAATTCAGCTGTGCCTGGACTTCGTGAAAACGGCTGCGCCGGGCCTGGCTTGATTCAAATAACCGTACCTGCCCCAGCAGAGGAACATAAACAAACTCGTCGTCTATGCCGCTATTGGGATTACTGTCTGACCCGGTGCTGAGTTGGATCCAGTTCTGCCAATAACCCCGGGACGGATCACGGAATTTATCCAAACGTGACAAATAGTCTTGTACCAGAGTTGTTTCCCGCTCCGGCAGTCTGGCCTTTTGCAAAATCAGAAACTCACGTTCAGCCGCCGGTAGATTACCCAGCTCGAAATAACTGATACCAAGTAACAAGCGCAGATCAGCCAATTGCGGTGCTGACTGCACAGCGCGTTCCAGCGCAAACACCGCCTGATGCAGCTGACCTGCACGACGCGCAGCTAAAGCATAAAGGTAGTCAAAACGGGGATCACCTTCTTGCTCCGGCAATAATTCGTTGGCCAGCTGCCATGCTGCAGCTTTATCTTGTTGTTTTAACAGGTTTTCAAGACTATCAACGGAATGTTCGGACCCCGACGGGGCCGCGACAGACAGCGGTGATAACAGCACAAACATCAGACCGCCACACAGCTGAAATTTCAGACTCGTGTTGGGCATAACCGGAACCTGGCAGACAAAGGACGATTACTGAGTCTAGTCAGCAAGTCTCAGATGAGGAAAGTTCCACAAAAAAAACAGCTGAAATAATTCAGCTTCAATCAAAACTAATAACGGGTCCGCAGCAGCCGCAACAAGGTTTGCATCCCCCCGATGTAATGACCGATGCGCAAATTTTCGTCAAAGCTATGCTGATTGTTGTCCGCATTCACCAGCGGCAGGATGACAAATGGCGTCTTGAGCGCACTGACCAGCTGTTCAGTTGGCAGACTGCCGCCCATCATGCGGATCCGCACCACTTGCCTGCCATCTTGTTGCAGCACTGCATAGACCCAGCTGCCGAGTTGCGAATCCATTGGTGTACGCGCCGCATCACCGCCAGCCCCTGCTGTTAGTGACGCGATCTTGGGATATTTGGCACGCTCGGCATCTGTTGGCTCGCCCAGGCTTAAATACCAGCCCTGCGCCTTGATATGACGCTCAAGTAAAGCAGTCAGATAAGCCGGACCGGCCTCCGGTGTGGTTCGAAGGTCCAGCTCTGCAATGGCCTGATGCGGAATGATATTGGCAGCTTTATCGCCTACTGCACCAGCGTGCATACCGCGGATATTTAATGACGGATATTGCAACGCTTCCTGATAATTGCGGCCTACCGCATCTGGCCGGGCGATGCCGGTGCGCTGTCGCAGCGCAGCAGCGTCATCCGGTACTTCAGAGAGTGCCAAACGTTCGGCCGCGCTCAGTTTCACAGTATCGTAATATCCGTCAACAGTGACCCGGCCGTTATCGTCTTTCATACTGGCCAGCAACGCCGCCAGACGCTGTGCCGGATTCGGCACATAATTGCCATAATGACCGCTGTGTAATGGCGTTTTCGGTCCGTAAACCGTCAGCGTCAGGCTGGTTGCGCCGCGGTTGCCGAATACAAGCGTTGGTTTATTACTCGGGTGCTGCGGGCCGTCGAGGATGATTAAGCCATCGCTCTGCAGCAACTTTGCATGGGTTTTTGCTATTGCATTTATCGCCGGAGAGCCCTTCTCTTCTTCACTGTCGAGTAGCACTTTGACATGAAAAGCCGGCGTTTGACCTGTCGCTTTTAATACATCAAAAGCCGCCAGCAACATCATGATCGGGCCTTTTTCATCGGCGGCAGCCCGCGCGAATACCCGTAATTCGGCATCCAGCGGGTTCTGTTGCAGCAGCGAAGGATCGACTGGCTGCCATTTGCCATCAATGCCCCGTTTTTTCACCACAGCTTGCCAGGGGTTTGGTTGCGCCCATTGCTCTGGCAGGACCGGCTGGCCGTCAAAATGCAGATAAAACAATAAAGTCGCCGCATCTTTTGCTGAACTGAGGTACTGGGCGAATAACAGCGGTCTGCCTTGATTTTCCAGTTGTTGTGTCTGAAAACCACGCCGGTTAAATGCGGCGGTCAGCCAATCCGCATTACGCCGGATATCTGCTGCATTCACTGCATCATTAGGCAATGCCAGCAGTTGAAAGTACTCGGCAAAACTACGCTGCGCGGCCTGTAATACTTGTGTCTGCGCGGGAAGTGCTGCACTAAACACCTGAGGCTGGACAGCGGCAGGATTGGTCTGTGCCCGGGCATCGGCACTGGCAGAAAATACGGCAATACCAATGCTAAAGAGCATTTGTTTAAAATGACTTTTATACATTGTTTTTTCCCGAATTCAGGGTTGACGTCTTATCCATTCACTGGCCGTTTCAGCGAAGTTCAAATAGCTACTTCTGCGCATGAACGTTCTGGCTTTGGCATCGCGATGGCCAGCATCATATAGATCCCAAATCCAAAGCCACAACTGAAAGCAAACACTCTTGTTTTTTTGCATAAGCTGCCATAACTTGATCACCAATTAGTTTCTATAACAAGGACAGTTCCGATGCAATATTTAAAGCCTGGTTTTGCGATACTGGTTTTCTCCGGGCTCAGTGCCTGTAGCAGTACGACTTCAACACCGGTCACAATGAACAACCCTGAAGTCAACGCAGCCCAGTATGCGGCGCTGCAGATGAGTGATGGCGAACTGCTAAAACCACAGTGGCAGGCACTAAAACGTTTTGAGCCCAGATACCCGATAGAAGAAGCAATCAAAGGCAACCATGGCTGCGCGACTGTGGAATATGTCATTACGCCGGATTATCAAATCAAAGATCTGCGTGTGGTCACCGCAACGAGCACTTATTTTGCGAAAGAATCGATGACGCAGGTCAAACGCTGGCGCTGGCTGGAGCTGCCCGCAGGCATTTTGCCGGCGCCGGTGAAAACCACCAGCCGCTTCGAATATTGTCTGTCAGGCAAAGAAGGCCCGGACAATGAATGTGATCGGGGCCGGATGTCACAAAACACCAAGTGCAGCGGCGCTGACGTGCAAACGTCGATTGGTTACCGCATTATTCATAAAAGGGCGATGTAAACACAGGGTGCGCTGTGGCAACCCGCATCAAATGCGGGTGAGCGCCCCCATGGTCATGCAGTTAAACCTGCTTCGCCGAGATGAAAATCACCGAACCTGACTGACAGAACGACGGCAGCAGACATTCCATCCGGCCAGTGCTTGCGCTTTTTTCTAAATCGATTAAGATTCTACTATACGGCAGTTCTAAACTGGTGTAAAACTAAACGATAATGATTCGCTGTGCCAAACACAGTGCAATCTGCTCACAAAAAATAGCAAGCGTGCCGACAAGGCCAGAACCGGACCAGACGATATGCCAAACACTATTGCCCAGATGCTGGCTGAGCCGGCACTCCTGCAGCGCGAAGCAGAGAATATTCTGAAACGCCACAGCGCCAGTTTAAAATCCGCCGCCAAATCCAGCTGGCCGGCGTTACAACCGCGTTTAACCCAGGTGCTGCCGGAACTGTTAGGCCTCTATCTGCAACTTTATGGCGACCTGTTTGATTGTTATTACCAACTGGAGCAGCTGCTGAAACTGTTAGCAAAAAGCGCAGCACAGCGGCCGGATTATCTGCAAGCGGAAGATACAGCGCCACAGCACTGGCACAAAAGTAATCAGGCGCTGGGTTCTGCCTGTTACGTCGATTTATTTGCCGGCAATTTCGAAGGCCTTAAACAGCGCATTCCGTATCTAAAACAAACCGGCATCAATTATCTGCACCTGATGCCGCTGTTTAAAGCGCCGGAACCGAATAGTGACGGTGGTTATGCCGTGTCGGATTATCGCAGCACTATGCCCTCGCTCGGCACTATGGCCGAATTATCCAGCCTGATGCAGGAATTGCATCAGCAGGGCATCCGGCCTGTGCTGGATTTTGTTTTTAATCACACTTCAGACGAGCACCGCTGGGCGGAAAAAGCCAAAGCCGGTGACCCGGTATATCGCGACTATTATTTTTTCCTGACTGAAGCCGAACGCGACCGGTATGCACCAACACTGCGGGAAATTTTCCCCGAGATCCGCCGTGGTTGTTTTACCCAAGATAAAGCATCTGGTTTGTGGGTCTGGACCACTTTTAACAGTTTCCAGTGGGATTTAAATTACGCCAATCCGGCAGTTTTCACTGCCATGGCTGAAGAAATGTTATTTCTGGCCAATCAGGGCGCCGCCGTATTGCGCCTCGACGCGCTGGCCTTTGTCTGGAAAGAAGCCGGTACCAACTGCGAAAACCTGCCTAAAGCGCATTTATTGATCAAAGCCTTTAATGCAGTGGCCCGTATTGCGGCACCAGCGCTGCAGTTCAAATCTGAAGCCATAGTGCACCCGGACGAAGTGGTGAAATACATCGCACCAAACGAATGCCAACTGTCCTATAACCCGCTGCTGATGGCGCTGCTGTGGAACTCTTTAGCCACGCGCAAAACGCGGCTTTTGACCGAATCACTGCAGCGGCGTTTTGCCATAGACCCAGAGTGTAGCTGGGTCAATTACATCCGCTGCCACGACGACATCGGCTGGACCTTTGACGATAATATCGCCTGGCAGCTCGGTACCAATCCGGATCACCACCGCCAGTTCCTCAATCATTTTTATACCGGCCAGTTCCCCGGCAGTTTTGCCAGCGGCGTGCCGTTTCAGCAGAATCCGGTCACCGGCGATTGTCGCGTCGCCGGCATGCTGGCGTCTTTAGCAGGTGTCGATAAAGCCGAAGCTGAGCAGAATCAGCAACATCTGGAACACGCGCTGGCGCGGATTTATCTGCTGAACAGCATCATTCTGAGTATTGGTGGCCTGCCATTGCTGTATATGGGCGACGAACTTGGCCTGCGTAACGACTACAGCTATGTGAATGATCCGGCGAAAAAAGACGACAGCCGCTGGGTCAACCGCGTGGCGGTGACAGAAGCCCAACTGGCCGAAGCGACACAGCCGCAAACAGTCTCTGGCCGGATTTACCAGCAATTACAACATTTAGTGAAAACCCGGGCTACGTTGCCGGTACTCGGTGGTGGCAGTACGCGGATCTGCGCCTGTGACAACCCGCACCTGTTTAGTTATGAGCGTGAACTTGACGGCAAACGTCTGCGAATCGTTGCCAATTTCAGCGAACATCCGCAATATTGGCATAGCGAAACTAATCATACACTGACAGACGCTCTGACTGGCGTCAGCTTCTGCACAGGCGCAGTACCGCTGCAGGCCTATCAGGTGTTGTGGCTGACGCAGCACTGACGAATGCGGTAGGCTCAGGAGGACGCCGGCACCAAGTGGCCGGCGCTGATGCTGATAAAACCAGCGGATAAAAGGACAAATCCGCTCAGGCGCAGTATGATCGCCCATAATGACCTCACTGGCGAACTGAACAATGATTAAAACTGCTGTGATCGGCTTTGGCCTGTCTGCCCGGGTGTTTCACCTGCCTTTTATCGCCCGTTCCACGCAATTTCAGTTGGTCGGCATCAGCACATCACAACAGGACGCCGCGCTGTATTGGCCGCAAGTGCGGATCTATCCGGATGCCGCCAGTTTAATAGCGCAAAGCGATGCCAGCCTTATCGTGATCACCGCGCCAAACCGGGTGCATTTTAGCCTCGCCAAAGCCGCTTTGCTCGCCGGTAAGGATGTTTTGGTGGAAAAACCACTGGCAGTGACAGTGGCCGAAGCGATTGAACTGCAACTGCTGGCAACCCGGCAGCAGCGTAAATTGGCGGTGTTTCACAACCGGCGTTTTGATGACGATTTTTTAGCGGTCCGCCAGCTGGCCCAGTCTGAGTCCCTGGGCACCATACAACTGATGTATTCAAGGTTTGATCGCTTCCGGCCGCAAGTGCAGGCGCGCTGGAAAGAGTCGGCGGAAGCAGGCAACGGCATTCTTTACGATTTAGCCCCTCACCTGTTGGACCAGACGATTGCACTGTTTGGCGCTCCCGATCAGATCACTGCCTCGTGCCAGAGTTTACGCGGCGGCGACAGCGCCGGTGCTGTCGATTATTTTCAGCTGCGGCTGGATTATCTGGCCACAGCGGCTGCGCCTGACAAAGCGGCACAACCGCCGCGTCAGGTCGTTTTAAGCTCATCCCCTTATTGCGCGCACCCGGCCCCTCGTTTTGAATTGCACGGCACCGGCGGGAGTTTTATCAGTTTAGGGCTGGACCCGCAGGAACAGATCCTGCGCGATGCACTGCAGCAAAGCCCGGACACACCAACCGCCGTGTTCGCTTCAGCCCGTTGGCAGCAACGTCAGCAGGCTCGTCGCGGTGAAATTTGTGCTGCCGCAGGCTGCCAATCCATTGCCCTGCCACAGAGTGATTACGCCGGTTTTTATCAACAGCTGGCGCTTTTCCTCAATG
>CAMLNG010000042.1 GCA_946481195.1 uncultured Chromatiaceae bacterium | reverse complement strand
TACAGACCCCGTTCCGGCAGCCAGAACCAGCTGTTGATCGCCTGTTTTAACGCCTGCGCCCACTGCGCAAGTTCTGCTGCGCGGGCTGGTTCCAGCGTTTTGGCGGCTTCTGCAGCCCGGCTTAACGCCACATAATGCAACACGTTGGTCGACAAGGAAAATGACTCGGCCAGGAACAAAGTGTCTTTGGCAGTCCAGCTCGGGTAACTCTGTTCACGCCAGTCGAGGAATGAGGTTTCACCGCGATACAGGCCTAGTTTGGTATCAAAAATATAACTGCGGTCTTGCAGGATGGTATTGCGGGCAATCGTATACCAACGTTGCTGCCAGTCGGCTGCGGCCAGCTGATTAGATGCGCCTTCCGGATCCTGAGCAGTCAGGCCGCTGGCGGCCAGCACCCAGACCACGCGGTCGGAACTAACCGGCCAGCTGCCGCCCGAGCCGGTGTCCTGCAGGGCGACTTCGGTATTTTCCACGCCGCGGGCAATCAATTCTGAGCGCACCTGCGAAGTTTTAAACAATAACGAAGTTTGCGCCCGCTGCGGGTCCAGTGCGCCCAGGCCTAAATCCAGCGCATAAGATAAATCACGGGTCCAGACATAATGCCATTTGGCGCCGGTCTCAAAACAGGGGCAAGGCAGCGCCTGCTGGTCGTTAAAGCCCCAGTCCGTGATCTCGCTGACACTATTTTGCTGACGTTCCAGCTGACTGAGCGCAAAGGCGGCGTCAAACAGCGGGTTTTTACTGATGAGCAGCGCGTCAGTGCTGGCCGGGCTGATGGTTTTCTCCACAGGCGCGGTCGCTGGCCCGCTTTTTAGTACAAACTGGCGGCTGTTGATGCTGCCATCGTCATTTTTTTGTGTCAGGGCTTCCACACTGACACTGCCGAATTTGCTTTGTAGCTGGCGGCTTTGTAGTTCGCCGGCCAGACGTGGCGTGACGGTTGACATGGCCGCGGTGTCGGCTGACGGTCCCGAGTCTGGTTGTGGTAATGCTGCAGGCGCGACCGCTGGTTGGGCAACCGTCTGTTGCGCCTGGGCGGCATGGAAAAAAAATGGTGAGAACAATAAAGTGGCCGGCAGCACAAAAGCAGTATTCAGGCGGCGCAAGCATCGGGTAACAGAATTCAGCAACATGGAGAAACCCAGCAAAAACTAACAGGAAGATGTCTGAGTGTACTCAATGGCAACGGCTTAGGGTACACCTGGCATCAGCCTTTTTACTGCTGAACTGCTGAAGGCGCAGCTGAGCCCGGTACACAATGTCAGATCTGCCGGCTTTAGTTCGATGCAGGTTCTTGTGTCGTGCAGCAGGGGGGCCTCTGTCAAAGCTGGTGGTTGCCACTGCCCGGCTAATACCTGTGCGCGCTCGGTTTCAGTTAAAATGCCGCGTAAACGGGTACGCCTGCGCTGTTTGCAGGCTTGTGGCTCCGGGCTTAATAACGCGGCCCGGAATAACTGTGGCTGGTCAATCATGGCAAAAGCACAGCTCCAGAATAAATAAGCGCTGTGGCGCAATAAACCTTGTTGTTGCTCTTGTTCAAGCTGCGCGATCACAGGAGGGAGCAACGCCGGGTTGGCGAGAATTTTGTCCACCATGGCGCTGTGTAGCTGCAAAATGGTGGCATCAATGCTTTTCTCCTGCGCACCTTTGGGGCTGTCGGTGCGGGTTCGGCGGCTGCGGGTGGCTTGTCCGTCCTGTAAAGCACCGCTGCGGCGTTTTTGCTGAAACTGGTCAAAACGCTGGTATTTGTCTGTGTCTGGCATCAGGGTTTAGTAGCTGTTTTTTATGTCTGGATTGTACCTGATATAACTGCCGGCGGATCAGTGAAAATCCCGGCTTGGTAGCGGTAAAGGGGGCAGCAGCGGGTCCAGGCTTTCGATGCGGCCAGCCACCAGATGGCAGACTAAGCCTTCACGTTGCAGTACACCATGTACCAGCCAGAGCCGGCTGCTGATAAAGGTTTGTTGCTGCGCGAGTGCGGTTGCCTGCCAGACAATCAGGTTGATTTGACCGGTTTCATCTTCCAGTGTGACAAAAGTAACGCCGCCGGCGGTGCCGGGACTTTGCCGCACTGTGACCAGACCTATCACCCGTAGCACCTGGCCTGGGCGGGCGCTCAGCAAATCACAGGCGCGTTGCAGCGATTGTTTCGCCAGCGTCGGATGCTGTCGTAATAAAGCGACCGGATGCAGCTGCAGGCTGAGGCCCAGGCTCTGATAATCCTCGCCCAGTTGCTGCCAGGCGTCTGGTGCCGACAGTGGACAAAGTGGCTCATCCTGCTGGCTCATCGCGGTGTTTGCGGCAGCAGGTTCGGCGGTCAGGTCCAGCCCCAGTTGCTGTAACAATACCGGGGCTTTGCTCTTGGTGTTGTGGTTCTGATGCTGCGGTTGCTGAATTGGCTGGCGAAACAGCGGTAGTTCATCCAGCCGGTCCAGCAGTTGCCAGCGGCTGGCGAAGCGATGGCCACAAAGGGCTTTCAGCGCATCACTGCTGGCCAGCGCATTCAGCTGATCTTGTCGTAAGCCGGTCTGTTTCAGGCTACTCAAACTGGCAAAACCGCCGGCCGGGCGCTGTTGCAATGCTGGCCGGAGTAAATCCTGCTGCAGGCCTTTGACCTGGCGTAGCCCAAGTCGCAGCGCCGGGCCTGTGTCGCTTTGTTCAATCTGGTGGTCCCAATCCGAGTGTTGGATACAGACCGGCAGCACCAGCAGACCATGGCGTTTACCATCCTGCACCAGCTGCGAGGCAGAATAAAATCCCATGGGTAGGCTATTTAATAACGCGGTCAGAAACTCGAGCGGGTAATAACACTTCAGCCAGGCGGAGGCATAGGCCAACAAGGCAAAACTGGCGGAATGTGATTCCGGAAAGCCATATTCACCAAAACCACAAATTTGCGCGAAGATTTGCTCGGCAAAGCTCTGCGGATAGCCACGTTGCAGCATGCCATCGATCAGTTTTGCTTTAAATTGCAGCAGTTCGCCGGTTTTTTTCCAGCTGGCCATAGCCCGGCGCAACTGGTCGGCTTCACCACCGGAAAAACCGGCAGCCACCATCGCCAGTTTAATCACCTGTTCCTGAAAAATCGGCACCCCCATGGTGCGGCTTAACACCGCCTCTACAGCAGGAGAAGGGTAGCTCACTGGCTCCAGGCCGTCGCGGCGGCGTAAAAACGGATGCACCATGTCCCCCTGAATAGGGCCTGGCCGCACTATGGCAATTTCAATGACTAAATCATAAAAACAAGCCGGTTTTAACCGCGGTAACATGCTCATCTGCGCGCGGGATTCAATCTGGAAGACGCCAATAGTATCGGCCTGCTGGATTTGCCGGTACACAGCCGGGTCATCGCCGGTCTGACTAATGTCTGCCAACGTCAGCGGTTGTTCCCGTTGTTGATTCACCAGCGCCAGTGCTTTGCGCAGCGCCGACAGCATGCCCAGTGCCAGGATATCGACTTTTAACAGGCCTAGTGTCTCCAAATCATCTTTGTCCCATTGGATCACGGTACGCTCGGCCATACTGGCATTTTCTACCGGCACCAGCTCATGCAAAGGCCCGGCGGAAATGACAAAACCACCGACATGCTGAGATAAATGCCGCGGCTTGCCGCGGATTTGCTCCACCAGACTGATAAATTGCCGCGCATGCCGGCTGTTGACGTCCAGGCCATGTTGCGCCAGCTGTTGCCACCAGCTGAGATCAGGATGACGCCGGTTTAGTTGTTTTAGCCAGTACTCCAGCTGGGTGATGTTAAAGCCCAGCGCTTTACCGACATCCCGTACCGCGCTGCGTAGCCGGTAGCAAATGACAGTGGCGGCTAAAGCCGCGCGCTGCCGGCCGTATTTCTGATAAATGTACTGGATCACTTCTTCGCGCCGTTCATGCTCAAAATCAACATCGATATCCGGCGGTTCATCCCGTTCTCTGGAGATAAAACGCTCAAACAACACGGATATTTTCCGCGGGTCGACCGCGGTGATTTGCAGGCAATAACAGACGATAGAATTAGCGGCAGAACCACGGCCCTGATACAAAATCTGCTGCTCACGGGCAAAGCGGGCGATGTCGGCGATAGTCAAAAAATAATAGGGGTAGTTGAGTTCCGCGATCAGCTGCAGCTCGTGTTCGATTTGAGTCGCTACCTCAGCAGGGACAGTCTCGCCAAAACGGACTTTCTTGCCTTCCGCCACCAGCTGTCGCAGATGCTGCATGGCGGTTTGTCCCGGCGGCACCAGTTCGGCCGGATACTCATATTGCAGGCTGTCGAGGTTAAACTGACAAAGGGCGGCGATTTGGCAGCTTTGCGCCAGTAAATCGGCATGAAACAGATGCGTCAGTTTACTGATGGGCCTTAAGCAACGCTCCCGGTTGGCAGATAAAGCCAGGCCTGCGGTCGCAACGCTCTGCCCGAGCCGGACAGCGGTCATCACATCCAGCAGTGGCTGCTGCAGCGGTTCATGCATCAGTACAGCGCCAACTGCACAGGCCGGTAACTCAAACTGCTGGCTCAGTTGCTGACAAAGCTGTTGATAGTTGTAGTCGCCGGCGTCCAGCAGCCGCTGCTGCGCCAGATATAACCGCTGGCCGAACTGACGTTTCAGCCAATGCCCCCAGTGTTGGTTATTTTGGGTATCGATACCCGGTAACCACAACACCAGACAATCCCGGCAACTTTTTAAATCCCATTCTTCCAGTTGATACTGGCCTTTTTCCGCCCGCCGCCTGCTGTTGGTGATGATACGGCACAGCTCGGCATAAGCGCGCCGGTCCGGACAAAGCAGCACCAGCTGTAAGTCAGTGCTGAAGCGAAAATAAGCACCGACAATCAGCTTTAGCTTCAGCTGTTGCTGTTTGATTTGACGATGCGCCCGCACCACGCCTGCGACTGAACATTCATCGGTCAGTGCCAGCGCCTGATAACCGAGACTGGCCGCAGTACTCACCAGTTGTTCCGGGCTGGCTGCTGCGCTCAGAAAGGAAAAGTGGCTTTGACAAAACAGTTCGGCGTAGGGCATCAGGCGAAAACTCCATGCACAAACCACTGCTGTTGCTCGGTGCGATACAGCCATAACCAGCGACCGTCGCTGCTTTGTGCGGTCAGATAGTCCCGTGCCTGTCCCTGGCCCTGCCACCAGTGACTCTGTATCCGTTCAAGCCCGGGCATCAGCTGGACCTGTTGTTGCAAGGGCACCGGCGTTGCGAATAAAAAGGCCGGCCTGTGCGGTATGGCTGAAGTGGAAATTGTTTTTAGTGAGGGCGTTGCCAGATTGCCAGACTGTACCTGCCTTGCTGGTACAGCCGCCGCATAATGTGCGCCGGGCTGTTGCACCAGAGGCGTTTGTAGCTGTGGCTGCGAAGCTGTCAGATTTTCTTCGGCTTGTTGCAGGGCCAGACTGCAGCCGGCCCGCTCCGGCAAAAAGGCGGCATGTTCGGTAGGGCGGCGTACTTGAGCAGCGCCGAGTTTTGCCTGCAGTAAGCCAACCAGCTGCAACGGGCTGTATTGTCCTTGTTTGCCCTGAAACAAGTCGGCACTGTGTTGTTCCTCTTTACAATACTGACTGGCATGCAGCTGCATAGCAAGGACTGGAGCTGCCAGCGTTAAAGCTTCAAGTTTCAGTTGCCATAATGCCAGCCAGCGCTCAGCCAGCGCTTCTGCCTGTGGTGAATGTAATTTCAGGCACAGTGGCGGCTGGTCACGCAGACTCAGTTCCAGCTGTAGCTGATAACAGCGCTGAGCGCGGCGCTGCAGATACTGTTGCAGTTGTTGCAGCAGGTGCCGCAGCGGAGCCAGCAATTGCGGGTGGTGTTCAATCTGATACCACAATTCAAGCCGGGCACTGAACTGTTCCGGCGGCTGATAACATTGCAGCTGTGGCGGCAGTAAGCCCTGGATTTGTTGCAGGTAATGCTGTAGTTCAGCGCCAAAACGCCGGCTCAGTTCGGACACGGGTAACCTCAGCAAAGCACCCAGCTGAGTGACGCCAAGCCGCTGCAGTTGTTGTAATAATGCCGGTGCTAAATCCAGCAGGGTGACCGGACATGGTGAAAGGGCGAGTTGTTGTGCGGCCTGAGTTTGCGCTATCTGACCCGGCTGAGTGAGGCACAGGAGCCGCGCAGCTTCGGCAGTGACTGCGCCGCCATACTGAAACTGCAAACCGGGCCTTTGTCGTAACAGCTGTTCCAGTTGTCTGAGAAAAGCATTGAGCCCGCCATACAGTTGCAGCATCGGGTCCAGCCGTAGCCACAACGCATCAGGTGGCGCCAAGGCCAGATCGGCGCAGAGCTGATAACAATCCTGTGCCAGCATCTCCAGCAGTTGTAGTTCCAGTTCTCTCTGCCACGGCAGCACCTGTAACGCCGCACAGAGCGCACAGGCATGGGCAAGGCTTTGACCACGCCGGATCCCAAGCGCTTGCGCGGCCGGATTGGCCTGCTGCACCTGCAGCTGCTGTGGATGCAATAGCACCGCTGGCTTTGATAAGTCTGGTGCAGCGGCATCCGTCTGCAGCTGGGGCAATAAATCCAGCTGTAGTTGCGGGAAATACAGATAAAGCCATAAGGTCTGCATCAGCGGCCCCCTGTCAGCAAGGGGCATACCGCCGACATAGCACTGAACCGCCTGAAGCTGTTCATCGGTCAGATCGCCAGCGCCGCATACGCAGCAGGCGTTTGTCCTGCCTGCAAGATGGCAGGCTGCACCAGCCTCGGCCAATGCTGGCTGAAATTGACCAGCTGCTGCGCACCGGGCCAGCCACCGCGACGTTTTAACACCCGCACATTTAACCCCTGCGGGGCAGGGCTGAGCGCCAGACTCAGTCCGACCGGTAAGCTCAGTTGTGAAGGTTCAGAGAGACGCAGCAAAAATAATTCGGCCTGTCCTTCTGCTGCCGCCAGTTGTAACCGTTTGAGCCGGGCAATACTCAGTGATTGCTGCCATAACAGCACAGTGCTGCAGCAGCCGCTTTTCAGGCATTGCTCCGCGGCCCAGAGGGCGTCTTGATCCTGTGCTTGAACTTCGAGTTGTTGCCACAGCGGCAGGCCCTGACTGCGCAGGAATGGCGCATGTAACTGGGCGGGGGCGTTGATATAGACTTGTAATTTATTCCGGCTGATTTGCTGTTGCAGATAGGGCAGTAATAACCGGAATTCACCAATGCCAAACACAGTGCGTAATTCAATCACCTGCTGGCAAGGCCAGCCGCCGCCGAGTAAGACGTCGAGTTCAGCAAAACCGGTTGGGCAAAGCGCTTGTTCCGCGCGTGGCGTCTGGTTCAGATGCCAGACATGACCTTGTTGTTTCAGTTCAGACAGCTGCATAACATCACCAAATACTGTTTATATATACAGTATAATTCTTCTGTTTGATGCTGCAAGAGGCATCGGGAAAAAAGGCCGTCGGAAAAAAGAAGCTTGGGAAAAAGGCATTCGGAAAAAGTCAGGTGGCGCCGGCAGGCCGTTTATAGCAACACAGACGACAGCTCTGTAACCAGAGCTGTCCCACTTTTCCCACCGGTTATCTGAATGATTTGAGAAATAAAGCAGTTAGCAAAACCAGACCTGTGACTGCATGCGACCTTTGTTACAGTCTGAAGAGGGCTATTCACAACTCTTTGCTGCAGATCTGCGACTCTGAATATGGCGATAGCAAACAGGAGAGCCATCATGCGTACATTGCTTTTAATTTGTTGTGTATTAACCAGTTCAGCAGTTACAGCCCAGTCCCAATATGTGGCAGCCGATCAGTCGATGGAAACAGCATTGTGTATCAGTGCCGCCACCGCAAGCAAAATTGATTTTAAGCAGGAGTTGAAATATAACCGGGTAGGCGCTGCTGTGGCTGCCAATAAGCTTTTGTGTAATGACTTACCGGTTGCCAGTTTTGCCTTCCAGGCCGGTAATACTGCAGTGTATAAACATTTGAAAAAATATGTCCGTGGCCATGTCGACATTCAGGACATTGCTGCCAAACCGTTGCAGGGCAGCGTGATGGTGCAGGGTCGTTGAGATGGCAGCAAGCAGTTTTGCAAAAGCCCGCATCTGGCGGGCTTTTGCAACCTGAACTGCAGGTAAAGCTCTGAAATTATCAGGGTAAATCAAATAACAAAGCAAAAACCGGCTCTGTACCACTGCTGAATTGCCAGTCGGTCAAATCAGCAATTTTCACCCCATCACCCGGCTGCAAACTGATGTGTTGTTCGCCGCTTTGGCCGTTCAGATCACCGGACACCAGGTGCAGATATAGCTTACGTCCAGCCTGGGTTTGATACTGCAAACTACTTTGTGCATCCAGCCGCAGCTGATACAGCCTGGCATTTTGCTTCAGTAGCAAACTGCCTTCTGCGCCATCTTTCGAAGCAACCAGCGTCAGCCCCGGCGTTTGGGCAAATGGTTTTTGCTGATATCCCGGTTCACCACCCAGGCTGTCCGGTTCAATCCAGATCTGCAGGAAATGCAGGTTCTGATTGGTTCTGGCATTAAATTCACTGTGCATAATACCGCGGCCTGCACTCATCAGCTGATATTCACCGGCCGGCAGTTCTGCCACTTCACCGGTTGAATCCCGGTGAGCGATGACTCCATCTAAGACCACACTGATGATCTCCATATCGCGGTGACCATGAGTATCAAAACCTGCGCCTGGGGTCACGCGGTCATCATTAATCACCCGTAAGGCGGAAAAGCCCATTTGTGCCGGGTCGTAATAACGGCCAAAGGAAAAACTGTGGCGGCTTTTTAACCAGCCAAAATCTGCACTGCCGCGCTGACTGGATTTTCTCATTTCAATCATAAGGTACTCCTGAAAACCTGTTTAACGGAGGGGACGGCAACGCAGGGGTTGCCGTCCTGTTTGTCAGCGGGTTACGCCAGCTTTTTTGCCAGCCAGTTGTCGATGGCGTAACGACCGGCACCGCTAAAGGTCAGCGCTACGCTGATAGCCAGCAGCGACAGGGCAAATTCATAACCGTTGTTGCTCATAAACAGGCCGTTGGCAAAGTGCACGCTGAAAATGGCTACCAGCATGGTGATGGCCAGCACAAAAGCCGCCGGGCGGGTCAGCAGACCCAGGATTAACGCCAGGCCACCGAAGAATTCAGCACCACCAGCCATTAATGTCAGCGGAATGCCTGGGGTTAAACCGATGCTTTCCATCCAGCCGGCAGTGCCTTGCAGGCCATAGCCGCCAAACCAGCCAAACAGTTTTTGTGCGCCGTGTGCGGCGAAAATGATACCGGCCGGGACCCGCAGTGCCAGACTGCCAATGCTGTTGCTGGAATCTTGAGTGTTTTGTACGAAAGTTTTGATTAAGTTTTTCATTTGTCTTGCTCCAATATGCTGTTGAGGTTCTGCCGCATTCGCCTTTACTGCGTGCGTTCTGCTGCGTTGAGATAAATGTAGCTTGCTTGCTATTGCGAAAAAAGCGGAATAAATTGACACTAATGTTCAAAATATTTGAATTAAGGATTCCCTCCGATGGCCATGCAGCCCGTGTTGACGCTGGAGGCGCTCAGAGCGCTGGATGCTATTGATCGCAAAGGAAGTTTTGCCGCAGCGGCTGAGTCTCTTTATAAAGTACCTTCGGCGCTCAGCTATACCATTGCGCGTCTGGAGACCGACCTTGGCGTGCAATTATTTGACCGGAGCCGGCAAAAAGCGCAGCTGACGCAGGCCGGTCAGCTGCTACTGCAGCAGGGGCGGCATTTGTTGCTGGCCAGTCAGCAATTAGAAGAAGCTGTGCGGCAGCTCGATACCGGTTGGGAACGGCAGCTGGTCATCGCAGTGGATGCTGTGGTGCCGCTGCAGCCGTTATTCAGTCTGATTGACGAGTTTCATCAGCTGGGCCGGCTGACGCAAATAGTATTATCGGAACAGGTGATGGCGGGTGGCTGGGAAGCCTTACAAAGCGGCCGGGCAGATTTGGCGATAGGTTTATCCGGCGAAGGTGTCTCTGGCCAGTTTCAGCTGCAGCCGATGGCACAACTGGAATTTGTTTTTGCGGTCGCGCCACATCACGAACTGGCCCAGCTGGACCGGGTCGTCACTCAACAGGACTTACAACAGCAAACGGCGATTGTGGTCAGTGATTCGGCGTTGGATCTGCCGGCCCGGGATTCTGGTTTATATGACAGCCGGCGTCGCGTAGTCGTCAGCAGCATGTACGCCAAAATCGCCGCGCAGCAGGCCGGGCTTGGCGTAGGTTTTTTGCCAAAGCATCTGGTCAGCGATGAGATCAGGGCCGGCCGGCTGATTGCCAAAGCCTGTGAAGTGCCACGGGCCGGCACTATGATGTATCTGGGCTGGCGCCGTCAGAGTCAGCCGGGGCAAGCATTGTTATGGTTCAGCCGGCAACTGAGCCAATATGACTGGGCTGCCGTATTCCAGAATCCGCATACCCAAGCCGGTGACTGATACAGGAACAAATACATGCAATTAGGTGAACATCGCGGTGTGATCTTTGATTTAGACGGCACGCTGGTCGATTCCAGGCTGGATTTCAACCTGCTGTGCCAACGACTGGGCTGGCCAGCCGGTACGCCTATTCTGGAACATCTGGCCACAGTCAAAGACCTACAAGAGTATCAGCGTGCCCTGAGTATCATTGAGCAGTTTGAACTCGAAGGCGCAGCAGCGGCAGAATGGATGCCGGGTGCTGCTGAACTGCTGGTGTTGCTGCAACAGCAACAAATCCCAACGGCGATTTTGACGCGCAATATGCGTAGCGCCACCTGGCACTGCCTGAAGCGTCTCGGCATTGTGGTGGATATAGTGCTGACGCGGGAAGATGCGCCAGCCAAACCGGACCCAGCGGGCTTGTTGCAGATAGCGCAGGCCTGGCAGCTGCCGCCGGCTGAGTTAGTGTTTATCGGCGACTTTCATTTTGACCTGGCCACTGCAAGAGCCGCCGGCATGCCGGGCTGTTTATACCTGAACAGCGAGAATCAACATTACCGGGCGCAGGCTGATTTTGTACTGCCACATTTTGCCGACCTGACACGGTATTATCAGCAGCGCTTACATCTGGTTAGACGACAGTTTGCATTTTGATTACAAGCTGGCCCGCCATTCTGTTGAATTGACTGAGAACATCAGCCAGATCAAAGACATTTTGCTGATAGATTGCTAGACTGCAGAGGGTTTACGAAATCATTTTCAGCAGTTCTTATTATCCGGCTTCGCGGAATTTATAGCCGAATCAAAGGTGTGGTGTGTCAGTTGCTAAAATAAGTCCGTCTCAGGTCAAAATTGGTTATTTCATTCAGTTGCCGGTGAACTGGATGAAACACCCGTTTCTGACCAACAAATTTAAAATCGAAAATCATGAACAAATCGCCATTATCCAGACGCTGGATTTGGAGTTTGTTTATTTTTTCCCGGACAAAAGCAGTGTGGAAATTACTGAAGACGCCGCCCCGGCGGAAGAACTGGCCCAACATGCCAGTGAGTTACGCTATAAGCTGGAACGGGAAAAAAACGAGCGGATAGAGCAGGCTAAAGAGCAGCGTCGTCAGCTGCAACGCACCGAAAAAGCTTTTGAACAGTCGATGGTGCAGGTACGTAACGTGATGTCAAAAATCGGCAGCCGCCCGTTGCAGGCGGTTGATGAAGCGACCGGTTTGGTGCACCAAATCGCTGACACTATTATCAATGCCGATTCATTGGTACTGCATCTGATTTCCCAGGCTGGTAAAGAGCAGGAAAGTATTTATTTTCATGTGCTGAACGTATCAGTGTTATCGATGATGCTGGCGAAAAATCTCGGGATGAGTGCAGAGCAGGTCAAGCTGACGGGGCTTGGGGCTTTGTTTCACGACATTGGTAAACTGAAGATCCCGACACAAATCCTGCGTAAAACCGAACCTTTAACGGCACCTGAAGCCAACTTACTGAAAATGCATACCCGTTATGGTATTGAATTGCTGAAACTGACGGAATCTTTCCCAAAGGCAGCCTGGCCTGTGGTTGAACAACATCATGAATATCTTGATGGCAGTGGTTATCCGCTGGGCTTAAAAGACGCTGAAATTGATGCCATGGCCAAAGTTGTGGCTGTGGTCAATGAATTTGACAATCTGTGCCACCCGGTGGATGTCAGCAAAGCGCGCTCTCCGCATCATGCGATGTCATTTTTGTTTAAATCAATGAAAGGCAAACTCGGTGCCAATGAGATGGGCCAGCTGATTAAAATGATGGGGGTGTATCCGCCCGGCACTATAGTCCAGCTCAGCGATGACCGGGTTGGTCTGGTGATGTCAGTGAACTCAGATCAATTGTTGTATCCCAATGTCCTGATCTATGACCCGCAAATTCCGCGCCTCGAAGCGCCGGTGATTTCCCTGCAGGAAGGCAAACTCAGTATTGCCAAAGTGCTGAAGCCTACAGCACTACCGCAGGCGGTGTATGAATATCTGAATCCACGGGCGCAGGTCAGTTATTTTATTCAGGGCAATGAACGGAAATAACCCAAAAGCTGACTGGCTCAATACCTCAGGCTTTATGGTCAGGCTCCCCGCAATAACCTTCACTGACGCGGCCATGGCCGCAGCCACGGGTTTGTCCGAGTCACCCTGCGGAGTCTGAAGATGCTGCAAGCGAATTTGTGTCTGATCCTGGCCGCGGCGATTTGGGGCTTTGGTTTTGTTGCCCAGCGTCTGGGGTTGCAGGAGCTTGGGCCTTTTGGTTTTAACGGCGTGCGGTTTTTAATTGGCGCACTGAGTTTGTTACCATTGTTGTGGTGGCAACGCCGGCAGCAGGGGTTGCAGGGCGCCGATGTTAAAACGATGTGCCGGGCAGGGGTTCCTGTAGGTTTGTTGTTATTTATCGGCGCAGGACTGCAGCAGGCTGCACTGCAATACACCACCGCGGCAAAAGCAGGATTTATCACCGGTTTGTACCTGGTGCTGGTGCCATTACTTGGCTTGTGGCTGCGGCATAAAACCAGTGCGAACACCTGGTTTGGCGGGCTGATAGCATTTATCGGGCTGTACTTTTTGTCGATCGACAGCGATTTTGCAGTCAATCCCGGAGATCTGCTGTTATTTGCCGGTGCCTTTTTCTGGGCGGCACATCTGCTGGCCATTGACCATTTCGCCGGGAAAATGACACCCGCCCTGCTGGCGATGCTGCAGTTTATCGTCTGTGGTTTGCTGAGTTTGCTATTGGCAATATGGCTGGAACCAATCAGCCTGGCGGCCGTTCTGGCCTGTGCCATGCCGCTGTTATATGCCGGCATCGTGGCGACCGGCGTGGCTTATACGCTGCAAATTATCGGCCAACGTCAAGCCCATCCGGCCCATGCTGCCATTATCCTGAGTCTGGAAACCGTGTTTGCCGCCATCGGTGGGGTCTGGCTTTTGGGAGAGTCGCTGACTGTCCGGGCTCTGGCCGGTTGTGGGCTGATGCTGGCTGGTATGTTGATATCCCAGTTGCCGCTGCGCTGGTTACTGCGCGCCTGGCATAGGCCCGGTCACTGAGCGCTGGACCGGATGCAGAACTGGCCCAGATCTGAGCTAGAACTGCAATTGGAACAATAATTCGGCTAAATCCGGTTGCCAGTGGTAATGGGCCGGTATTCTGCTCCCACGCAGTATCACTCCTTCAGCCCGCAGCAAGGCACTTTGCTCGGCTGCTTCGGCACTGCCGGGTGCAAAAGCCAGACTCAGGTTACTCCGCACCACCCGATACCAGGGCAGCGGTGTCGGGCTATATCCCAAAGCTTTACCAACCAGCCTGGCGCGGCCTGGCAATCCCGCTAAATCAGCGATTTGACCGTAACTGGCGACCTTGCCGGCTGGGATTTGTTGCACTGTTTGCCAGATCCGGCTGTAATGAGCGTTCATCTGCACCTGATATCAATATAGTTTTCGGAGTCTTTATGCCTGCAGCGTCCATTCCTGTCAAATTGCTGGAAA
>CAMLNG010000041.1 GCA_946481195.1 uncultured Chromatiaceae bacterium | reverse complement strand
GAACAAGTGGTCGTCAATGGCCTGCAACGGGTGCGGCCGGGGATCGTGATTGAACCGAACCGCGTCGAAATGGCGACACCGCAACAGCTGGCCGCGCTTGCCAGTGAACAACAACCCTTTCGCATCGCGCAACAACCGGCGGCCACTTCCGGCAGCGTGAGCGGCGCCGGCCAATAACAGGGGCACTATCTATGTTATCGAATTATTTTTTACGCCGGCCCATATTTGCCGCTGTGTTGTCGCTGCTGTTTGTGATCAGCGGCGCCATTGCGGTCTGGCAATTGCCGATCACTGAATACCCGGAAGTGGTGCCGCCTACTGTGGTCGTCACCGCCACTTATCCGGGCGCCAACCCGAAAGTCATCGCAGACACAGTCGCAAGCCCGCTGGAGCAGGAAATCAACGGCGTGGAAAACATGCTGTATATGTCCTCGCAGGCCACCAGTGACGGCCGCATGACCCTGACCATCACTTTTGCCATCGGCAGCGATGTCGACAAAGCGCAGTCACAGGTGCAAGCCCGGGTTGACCGCGCCAAACCGCGTTTACCGCAGGAAGTGCAGCGGCTTGGTATTGTCACCGAAAAATCCTCGCCGGATTTAACCATGGTGGTGCATTTAACCTCGCCGGATGACCGCTATGACATGTTGTATCTGTCCAACTATGCCGCGCAAAACATCAAAGACGAACTGGCCCGGATTGAAGGTGTCGGTGCTGTGCGGTTGTTTGGTGCCAGCGAATACAGCATGCGCGTCTGGTTAGACCCGAATAAAGTTGCTGCGCTTGGCCTCACGCCGCCGCAAATTGTCAATGCGATTCGCGAGCAGAACCAACAAGCCGCCGCCGGCAGTTTAGGTGCGCAGCCTTCCGGCAGCAGTGATTTTCAACTCCTGATCAACGTCAAAGGCCGGCTGACCTCCACTGAGGAATTCGGCAATATCATTATCAAAACCGGCGCCAACGGCGAGCTGAGTTATCTCAAAGATGTGGCAAGACTGGAGCTCGGTGCCAGTTCTTATGCGCTGCGATCGCTGCTGGATAACAAAGACGCCATTGCTATTCCGGTGTTTCAGGCGTCTGGCTCCAATGCGATCCAAATCTCAGACGATGTGCGCGCCCGGATGGCCGAACTTGCGCAGAATTTCCCGCAAGGTCTGAGTTACGACATCGTTTACGACCCGACGGTGTTTGTGCGCGGCTCGATTGAAGCTGTGGTCAAAACGCTGTTTGAAGCCATTTTACTGGTCGTGCTGGTGGTGGTGCTGTTCCTGCAAACCTGGCGCGCGTCCATCATCCCGCTGGTGGCTGTGCCGGTGTCGCTGATTGGTACTTTTGCCTTTATGCACCTGTTTGGTTTTTCACTGAACGCGCTGAGCTTATTTGGTCTGGTGCTGGCGATTGGTATTGTCGTTGACGACGCCATCGTTGTGGTGGAAAACGTCGAGCGCAATATCGAAGCCGGTTTGTCACCACTCGCCGCCACACAGCAGGCGATGAAAGAAGTCACAGGCCCGATTATTGCCACCACGCTGGTGCTGGCTGCTGTGTTTGTACCAACGGCCTTTATGACCGGTCTGACCGGCCAGTTCTATAAACAGTTTGCGTTGACTATTACCATTTCGACGGTGATTTCCGCACTGAACTCGCTGACGTTAAGCCCGGCTTTAGCTGCGCTGCTGTTAAAACCACATGGTGCCGCACCGGATAAACTGACAGTGCTGCTCGACAAGTTATTTGGTCGTCTGGTGTTCAAGCCATTTAACCGGTTGTTTGCCCGTGGCAGCGAGCGTTACGGTAAAGCCGTCAGCAAAATCATCCGTTTTGGTGGCCTGACCGGCGTGTTGTATCTCGGTTTGCTCGGTCTTACCGGCGGTATTTTTGCCAATACACCAACCGGTTATGTGCCACAACAAGACAAACAATATCTGGTGGCTTTTGCCCAGTTGCCGGACGCTGCCTCGCTGGAGCGTACTGAAGCTGTGATTAAGCAGATGTCAGAGATTGCATTGAAACATCCTGGTGTAGCGCACTCTGTCGCCTTCCCTGGCTTGTCGATCAATGGTTTTACCAATAGTCCGAACGCCGGCATTGTATTTACACCGCTGAAAGACTTCAGTGAACGGCAAGACCCATCGTTGTCCGCCGGCGCTATTGCTGCCGACTTAAACGCCCAGTTTGCCGGTATTCAGGACGCCTTTATCGCCATCTTCCCACCACCACCGGTGCAAGGCCTTGGCACTATCGGCGGTTTCCGCCTGCAGCTGGAAGACAAAGCCAACCTTGGGTATGAAGAGCTGTTTAAAGTCACGATGGCGGTGCAGATGAAAGCCTGGCAAACACCGGAACTGGCCGGCGTATTCTCGGGTTATCAGGTTAATGTGCCGCAGCTGGATTTGGATGTCGACCGGGTCAAAGCCAAAGCGCAGGGTGTGTCGTTAGATGATCTGTTTGCAACACTGCAGGGTTATTTGGGCGGTACTTATGCCAACGACTTTAACCAGTTTGGCCGCACTTATCAGGTCAATGTGCAGGCAGATGAAGCCTTCCGGCAAGATCCGGCGCAAATTGCCAATCTGAAAGTGAATAACCAGCATGGTGAACTGGTACCGATCGGCAGTTTTGTTAACGTCAACCATAGCGCAGGCCCGGACCGCGTCATGCATTACAACGGCTTTACGACCGCAGAAATTAACGGTGGGCCAGCGCCGGGCTACAGCAGTGGTGAAGCGCGGGCGGCTATTGAAAAAATTCTGGCCGAGACTTTGCCACCAGGCATCAGCTATGAGTGGACTGAGCTGACTTATCAGCAAATTCTGGCCGGTCATGCTGAATATCTGGTATTCCCGTTGGTGTTGTTGTTGGTCTTCATGGTGCTCGCCGCCTTGTATGAAAGCCTGCGTTTACCACTTGCGATCCTGCTGATTGTGCCGATGACGCTGTTGTCCGCGATGATTGGCGTTTGGATCTTTGGTGGTGACAACAACATCTTCACGCAAATTGGCTTGATTGTATTGGTGGGTTTAGCGACCAAAAACGCTATCCTGATTGTCGAGTTCGCCCGGGAAAAACAACAGCATGGCATGACTGCGCTGCAGGCAGTGCAGGAAGCGGCGCGTTTACGGTTACGGCCAATTCTGATGACGTCGATTGCCTTTGTAATGGGCGTGGTGCCACTGGTATTCAGTAGCGGTGCAGGTGCCGAAATGCGTCAGGCCATGGGCGTGGCGGTGTTTGCTGGCATGATTGGCGTGACCTTCTTTGGCCTGCTGCTGACACCATTGTTCTACACCATGCTGGCCGGCAACAAACCGGCAAAAAATACCGAAGAAACCAACCTGCCTGTGCATATCGGGGTGACTCATGACTAACTTGTTTCGACCATCGGCTATTGCCCTGCTGCTCAGCCTGAGCCTCGGTGGCTGCGTCAGCAGCCAGTATCAGGCACCAAAGCAGCTGACCGCTGAGCAGCCGTTGCCGGCAACATATCAGCTGGTAGCAACACCGGCTGACTGGTGGCAACAACTGCACGACCCGCAACTGATGACGCTGTTACAGCAGGCCGGCACGCAAAACGCCAGCCTGCTGGCTGCCAGTGCCAACGTCAAACGGTATGCCGCACTGCAAAGTGATGCGGCTGATAATGATTTGCCGCAGGTGACCGCAACCGCAGGCATGGAACGTTCACAGCAAGGCAAAAACGCAGTGGTGTCGAGCCGCTATCAGCAAGGCGTCAGTGTCGCCTGGCAACTGGATTTATCCGGTGCGGTCGCGCTGGCTGAGCAGGCGGCGCAGCAAGACAGTGACATCGCGGTATTGCGTCTGCAGGAACTGCAACTGGCCGTGTTGACGCAGGTGGCCAGGCATTATGGCGACTGGCTGGGGGCACAGCTACAAATTGATGTGGCACATGCCAACCTCGCCAACCTGGCAAAAACCCGCGGTATAGTGCAGGCGCAGCTCGATGCCGGTAGCGCTTCTGCACTGGAACTGACCCGGTTACAGGCGCAGATTTATCAGGTCGAAGCCGGCTTGCCGGCACTCTATCTGCAGCAGTCGCAGGCGCAGCTGGTGCTTGCCGCGCTGACGGCACAAACAGAGGTGAGGCTTACCAAACGCAGCCTGCCGCAATTCAGTCAGCCACTGGCGCTGGCGCAGTGGCAGGATGTACTGGCGAAACGGCCAGATCTGGCGATTGCCGAACGACAGCTCGCCAAAGCGCATACGCAGCTCGCTATTGATAAAGCCGCCTGGTATCCGCAGCTGTCGCTGCAGGGTTTTCTTGGTTTTGTTTCGCTTGGCAGTGTTAAAACCGGCAGCGATCAACAAAGCTGGAGCCTGGCGCCGAGCCTGAGCCTGCCAGCGGCGGACCCGATGTCAGTAGCAGATCGCATCGACGCCAGCACCGCGGGTGCAGAAGTGGCGCTGCAGCAATACCGCGCCCAGGTGTTTGATGTGATCCGGGATCTTAAAGGCAGTCTGGATACTTACAATCAGGGCCGTCGGGCACAGCTGTTACAACAGCAACAGCTCGCGGCAAGTAGCGAGGCCGTGCGGTTGACGCAATTGCGTTATCAAAGTGGTATGGCTGATTTTCTGCAATTGCTGGATGCTGAACGGGAGTTACTCAGTGCCAGAGATCAGGAAGCCCGGCTAAGCCTCGCCAACTATCAGCATGTAGTTGGCCTGTATCAGCAATTCGCCGCCGGATTAGTGCTTTAGACCTTTGCTGGCAGCTTGCTTCACCGTAAGCTGCCAGCTGTATTTCTGCAATAACGCTTTAAACTCGCCCTGGCTGGCACGGCTATTGATATAGTTGTCCAGCAGCTGGCGTTGTAATGGTCTTAAGCGTGGTGAATAAACACAATGCACCTGATAATGTGCCAATTCACGCTGTTGTAAACGGTTCACCGGCAACCAGTAATGTGCTTCAACTTCCGACATCACCACCGCGTCCGCCTTACCGGCCAAAAATGCTGCAGCCGCAGCCTCCGGGGACAAATAATCCTGCCTTTTTAACTCATTTTTGCGAAACAGTGGTTCCAGTTGCGGATACTTGTAGCCCGATACTGTTGCGATCTTAGCTGCCATGCTACTTAACGCGGTCAAGTCCGGCAGGGGTTGTTCACTCAGCAGCAAATCGGCGTATTCAAATAGGGGCGGACTCCAGCGTAATAAGGGTTCCGGGTACCAGGCAGGGTTGGCGCGGCAATAAATATCAGCTTCGCTTTTGAGTAAAGCGCCGGCAATGGCGGCGCGGTCAAAAGATTTTAATTGCAGTTGCATACCCAGTTGCCGGCTCAGCTCGCGATAGATATCGATGAGATAACCAGACTGCTGCTGTGGATCTTTAGCGCGGATAATTGCAGGGGGTGTAATAAAAGCGCCGTCGACCGCCGTCAGGATTTGTTCAGCGGCACTAACTGTTGTACTCCACAACAGCCCGAAAGAAATCAGGCCGCACATCACTCTGTTACCGCGCACGGTATGCATCCCTGTTGTTTTTTTCAGCAGTCTACGCCGATAGACGCCCGCTGACCAGTCAGATTTGTGCCTGCATGACCGACTGACGGTCACGACGGCGATAGCTGGGATGTTGCAGCGCACTGTGGCTGACCTGAAAACGCTGGCTGAAAAACTGCAGCACGCCATCGACGCTGAGGCGGGCATAAGGTAATTGATGTTTAGCGATGACCGCTGTACCAAGCCGGGTCAGCGCCTGCTCAAGAGTCAGGCCTGCTGGTTTTGGTAAACGATAGAGTTGGAACAGAAAATTCAGCGTGGACACTGCATAAGAAGCACCAGCCTGTACCCGGATTAATTGCAGCTCCTGTAAGCGGAAACCGATGTCGCGGATACGTTGTAAACGAAGATGCTCGGTCATGATGTTGGTCCTTACTTGTACTGCTGATACTGCTGTATCGGAGTCAGGCCGTTAAACTTGAGGGTAAAAGCCTCCCGGCAAATAGAGTTGTTCGCTATATTTTTATTTTTCAGTAAGTTAGATGGCAAAAAACTCTGCAGCGACATAAGCGCACGAGCCAGAGCAATAAAAGCAGCGAAAATATTTTCCGGCGCCCCTTTAATAACAATGTGTGATTAATTAAGCTGCGACAGAGAAAAGCCTGAGGAGAACAACATGATTGCGGTGATTGGCGAGAACGTTATTGATATTTTCAACGAAGCAGACGGCCGTTTTGTCGCGAAAACCGGTGGTTCGCCATTAAATCTGGCCATCGCCTGTGCTTTGCAGCAAGTGCCGGTCAGCTACCTGTCGCCGTTATCCTCAGACGCTTTTGGCGATGCTTTCCGCCAGCTATTGCAAAGCCGCGGTGTCAGCGCCGGATTTCCACAGGCTTCCACAGCACCCAGTTCTTTGGCATTTGTCCGGATTGACGCACAGGGCCAGCCCAGCTACAGCCTGTATCGACAGGGGATTGCTGATCGCGATTACAGCGCTGAGCAGCTGATTGCCGCACTACCGGCAGACTGTCGTATTTTGCACACCGGCTCGCTGGCGTTGGAACCACAGGATGCCGCGAAATTAATCCCGGTATTGCAGGCGGCGAAACAACGGGGGATCCGTCTTAGCATCGATATCAATGTGCGTTTGCAATTTGTCAGCGATGTTGTGGCTTATCGCGCTGTGATTGAACAAGTGCTGACGCTTGCCGACTATATCAAAGCCAGTGATGAAGACCTTGGCGCACTCTACCCGGCGCTCGATCTGCAAAGTGCCGTCAGTAAAATCCGTGCCCTGGCGCCGGAGGCCCTGTTGGCGCTGACCTGCGGTGCCGATGGAGCCACACTGTATCTGGGCACGCAGACCCTTTCACAAGCCGTGATCAAGCCGGAAGTGTTCATCGACACCGTCGGTGCCGGCGATACTTTTTTTGCTAATCTGCTGGTGCAGTTATTGACGTTACACCCGACGAATCAATCTCTGGCGACATTAGATTTATCCTTATGTCAGACCGCATTAAAACGCGCCTGCCTGGCCGCCAGCCTGAATATCGCCAAAGCCGGTTGCCAGCCGCCGGATAAAGTAACACTGGACCAGGCGCTGGCGCGGACTCCTTGAGAAACAACACCCGCGCTCTTGGTCCGACTGAATCCCTTTGTTATGCTGCGGTAAATTTGCAGCAGCAAAGGGAACATTGATGAAGAAGTTATTGATTTATATTGCAAACAGGCTTTGGTTGATTCTGGCTATTTATGCCGGCAGTTTGATTTTTGGCGCCATTAGCTTTGCACTGATTGAACAAAAATCGCTGGCTGATGGTCTGTGGTGGGCCACTGTCACCTCCCTGACCATCGGCTACGGCGATTTAACCCCGGTGACGCCATTAGGGCGTTTTGTCGGCATTCTGTTTGGCCATTTCTGGATCTTTGTCGTGATCCCGATGATAGTCGCCAATATCATTATGCATCTGGTTGAAGACAAACATCTTTTCAGTGACGAAGAACAACGTGAACTGATGCAGCGCCTCAAACGCATTGAGGCACGGTTGGAACAGACAAAAAACTAAAACAAATTCGGATGCAGCCGGCTTGATCGCTTCCGGCTGCGACCGTCATTGTGCTTCAGCGTTTCGGGATCACTAACTGATGCGGCGCCAGCCACTGCGTGGTGCTGCTATGTACTGAGGCGATTAGATGCCACTCGGCGCGGCATGCTTGATGACTGAATTCGACCAGCAAGTACCCCCGCCGTGACAACTCACACCAGGTTAATTCGTCAATCAGTTGCGGCAACAAACCGGATAATTGTGTCGCTTGTACGTCATTGAGCTGCAGATATTGCTCAATCCCCGGCGATGACACTGAAGCCGTCGCCAGCTCAATCGCCACACTCTCGCCTGCCGCGTTTTTCAGTTCACTGTGCCAGGCGTTGTGGGTATCCCCTGCCAGCACCAGCACCTGGCGTCCGCTTTGTTGCAAACGCTGGTATAAGCGTTCGCGTTCAGCCGGGAATCCGTCCCAGGCATCGAGATTATATGGCAACACACCTTGCAGCCGCTGTTGCTGTTCAGCACTGCGTTTGGCGGCTGGCAGCATTTTTAAATCGGCCAGTTGCTGCAATTGCGGCAGCAACTCCGGGCCGGGTTTACCGAGCGCGGCCAAAGCCTCTCCCGGCAACTCCATCCGCGCCATTAGCACCTGCTGCGCTAACACTTGCCAGTGGCAACCAGATTGGCTCAGGCCCTCACTCAGCCACTCCAGCTGCGCCTGCCCCAACAAGGTGCGCGCCGGGTCTTGCACCGCTTTGACCAAAGCAGCCACATCCAGCTTGCCATCGCGCTGAAACTGCGGAAAATCCAGCCATTGGCTACGGGCACAGACCCGGGTATCCAGCAGATATAGCTGCACTAAGTCCCCATAGGCCAGACTGCGGTATAGCGGTTCGCCCTGCTGGACCTGTGGTCGGATCGGCAGCCACTCGTAATAAGCCTGTAGGGCTGCGAGTTTACGCGCCTGAAAATCGCCTTCACCGGGGCTGTGGTTCTCCGCACCGCCGGTCCAGGTATCGTTGGCGATTTCATGATCGTCCCAGACCAATAAAAACGGATGGCGGCCATGCAATTGCTGCAGCGCGGCATCTGCTCGGTAGCAAGCATAACGCCGGCGGTAATCCTGCAGATTCAACAATTCACAGCGATTATCCGGCGCATACAAACGGCCAAACTCGGCAGCGCGCTCCGTGGCATAACCGTCAGCGGCATATTCGTACAAGTAATCCCCCAGGTGGATCACCGCATCTAAATCGCTGCGCTCCGCCAGCTGCTGATAGACATGAAAATAACCAGCCGGATAGTTACTGCAGCTGACCACAGCAAAACGTGCGGTATTTAATACCCCTTGTGGCAGCGTGCGGGTCTGACCGACCGGCGAGGACAACGCACCGGCGCGGAAACGGTAAAAATACGCCTGGCCGGCGCTTAAACCGGCGGCATCGACTTTACAGCAATAATCCTGGTCGGCATGCGCCACACAACCGGCCGCTACTACTAAGTTGCGAAAGCCTGCATCCGTGGCGACTTCCAGTCGTAGTTGTACTTGCGCCAAAGGTCCTGCCGGCGTCACCCGCGTCCAGAGCACAACCCGGTCATGCAGCGGGTCGCCACTGGCGACACCGTGCAAAAAACTAACCGGGAACTCAGCATCACCGTCAACCTTTACGCCCGCCGGCGCACTGACACATCCACTGACGGTACTAAAACCACCGGCTGCAGCCAAGATGGCTGAAACCTTCAAAAACTCGCGACGACTCCACTGCTTCATATCAGACTCCGGCTTTATTTACGCCAGTCTGCTTGAGGAAAATGACGGGGTGATGACGTGAGCGACAGCATTAATACACTTTGACAGCGCCATAAATCTTTCACGGATTTGTCAGAAATTTGCCGCATCCGGCTGTCAGACTGCGCACGGCTTCTTCCTGTGGCCACCCTTATTGGGTTGTTGTGTATCCTTGTCCTTGGTCCTTGCCGAATTTTTTGGGGCCTGAATGGTGACGTCTGCTGGCGTCACCTTTTTTATTGCCGGCAACATTCACCAACGCCGGCATTGCAGGCGGCGTCATCTTGCTCGTCAAATCTTGAGATCAGGCCGCGTTATGGTGGAAAAAACTGGCCCATGGCGCCGGCTTGCCTAAACCATAACCCTGGCCATAATGCACGCCGATACTGCGCAGCAACACACAAGTGGCTTCATCCGGCACAAATTCAGCAATAGTCTGAATTTGCAGACTGCGGGCAATGTCGGCCATTGCGCGCACCATCACCGCATCAGTGGCGTTTTGGGTCATGGCTTTGACAAAAGAGCCGTCAATTTTCAGGTAATCCACCGGCAGATGTTTCAGATAAGCAAAAGACGACATGCCGACACCAAAATCATCGAGCGCAAATTTACAGCCAATCTGGCGCAGACTATCGATAAAACGTTTAGCAGTGGCCATGTTGGTAATAGCCGCCGTTTCGGTGATCTCAAAACAGATTTTGCCGGCCGGAATGCGGTAAAGCGCCAGCTGCTGCTGAATATAAGGCAGCAGCTCCGGGTCGCTCAGCGACGGCCCGGACAGATTAATGGCGATTTTATCCAGCCGGTCCAGCTGTCGCGGGCTTTGCGCCAGTTGCTGCAAGACGCGGCGAATCACCCACCGGTCAATTGTGCCCATCAGGCCCTGCTGCTCCGCCAGCGGAATAAACAGCGCCGGACTGACCATCTGGCCGTCGCTGTCGCGCAGCCGCAGCAAAACTTCCAGATGGAGCCCCTGCCCTGCCACGGACAACGGCACTATCGGCTGGGCATAAAGCTCAAACAAATCTTCATCCAGCGCTTTGTGCAGCAGCGATAACAACTGCCGCTGCTGCGCCAGATGATTCAGTTCGGGCCCGTTAGTGTCGACGATAAAATAACGATGACGGCCCTGATGTTTGGCCAGATAACAGCCACTGTCTGCAGCCTTGATTAAATCCGTCAGACTGCCCTGATACCCATCCAGCGCCACCACACCAACACTGGCGCCTATAGTAAAAATCTGCTGTTGCCACTCAAAGCGAAAGGCGGCGATTTGGCGCAATAACTGCTGCAAATGCGCACTGACAGCTGCGATATCGCGACCGGTCAGCACCAGACAAAACTCGTCACCGCCGACGCGGGCCAGCACATCGGCGTCGGTTAAATCGGTGCTGAGTAAACTGGCGACGCGGCGCAGCAGCTCGTCGCCAGCCAGATGGCCGCAACTGTCATTGATCTGCTTAAACTGGTCCATGTCGATGTAACACAAAGCGCCCGCCTGCGGTTGTTGCAACAAGCCGGCGAGACGTTGTTCAAAGGCATAGCGGTTTAATAAGCCGGTGAGCTGATCATGTTCGGCCTGATAGCGGATTTGCTGTTGCAGTGCCTGCTCCCGGCTGACATCACGAAAAGTCATGGCCAGGCCCTGGGCTGACTTCACCACCTGTAACCGCAGCCAGCGGGCATGAATCAGTGCGGAAGGTTGCGCCAGCACTGCTTCATAAGGCTGACCAGACTGGTCGACTTTCAGGCAGCGGCGTAATAACCAGTCCGCATCCAGCTGCTGACACAGCAGTGCCAGCGATTGCCCCGGTAATAACAATGCAGCGTCACACAGCTGCGCGGCAACTTTGTTGCTTTGTTGCAGCACAAAGTCGCCACCAGCCTGATCCGCTTGCCGCGACCACAATAACATCGCATCCAGCGACGCATCTGCCGCCGACTGATACAGTTGCTGGAAACGCCGCACCTGCGCCTCTTTGGCAAACTGGCGGTACAACAACAAGCCAATGCCACAGGAGATAACAAATCCAAGCCCGGCTATCCACCATGAGGTTTGCCAGATATCCGTCTGGCTTTGCACCGAAAAATGCCACTGCCGGCCGGCAAAGACTAATGGCTGGGTAACCTGTGGGGCAGAAGAGGTAAAATGACCGTTTTGCAACAGCACAGTACCACCGTCCTGCATGCGAAAACTCAGCCCGCCCGCTTCAAGTTCACTGGTATAAACGCCAATAATGGTCGTGATGTCAAAAAATGCTGCGACATATCCATGTGGCTTGCCCTGCATACTGATAGCACGACTGACGACCAGACTCTGTGGCTGCTGTGGCGGGTGCAGCACTGCACTTTTGTCCAGCAGCGGTGTACCAAGTAAGGTCGGCAAATGCAGTTGTAACAGCTGCTTACGCCGCAACGGGTCGATGGACCAAATCACCTGCCCTTGCTGGTTCAGTAGCGCCAAATCGCGCAACCCCGGCAGCATCTTCGCCAGAGTCACAGCCCGGACATTGAACCAGTCCACTTCATTTGCCGCAGCAACCGGCCAGTGTCCAACCAAATCATCCAGTGCCCGCACCCGATCTGCCGCCATAATTTCCAGCGCATTGCTGACTTGCTGTGCTACAGTTCTGGCCTTGATTTCACTGGTTTTTTGGTTGCTGAGCCCGAGGTAAAATGCGACCAGCAGAATGATGATAAAAATAAAAGCGGTCGCAAGACTGGCGACTAAAGCGGGACGACGCTGCATAAACTTCTCCGGGTAGTCGCCGTAGTTTATGCAGCCAATATGACAATATTACGACATTTCAGCTCAGACTCTCGTCAACCAACAGCCGGTTGCGGCCTTGTTGTTTGGCTTTGTACAGCATTTCGTCGGCACGTTGCAGTAACTGGCGGGCCTGTGTGTGTTCCTGAGGTATGACAGTGGCAAGGCCGGCACTGAGCGTGACGATACCGCCGGGCGAATAAGGATGTGGCAAGGCCAGATGCTGGATTTTCAGCAAGATATTCTGTGCCAGAAATTGCGCACCATGGCTGTTGGTACGTGGCAGCAACACCGCAAATTCCTCACCACCAAAGCGCGCCAGCAAATCATAAGGCCGGCCAATTGCCTGCTGCATCGCCATGGCGACCCGGCGCAGACATTCATCGCCTGCCAGATGGCCATACTCATCGTTATATTGTTTGAAATAATCGATATCCAGCATCAGCAACGACAATGGCTCCGCGGCCCGGCCACAGCTGCGCCAGTCAAGTTCCAGTTGCTGGTCAAAGCGGCGGCGGTTGGCGATACCAGTCAGGCCGTCGATTTGCGAAATGGCCCTTAATAAGTCGGCTTGCTGCTTGAGTTGTAACTGGGTTTTGACCCGGGCTTTGGTGATGATGGGATTCACCGGTTTATGAATAAAATCAACAGCCCCCAGTTCAAAACCCCGCACTTCATCCGCTTCATCAAAATGCGAGGTGATAAAAATAACCGGAATGTCTGCCAGCTCCGGATCGGCTTTTAACCGCCGGCAAACCTCATATCCGTCCAGCCGCGGCATCACCACATCCAGCAGAATCAAATCCGGATGCAGTTCGGCGCATTTTTCCAGCGCCTGTTCGCCATTTAATGCAATAAACACATCAAATTCATGCCGGAAAATCTCATACATCACCCGAATGTTCAGCTGGTGATCGTCGACCAGCAATAATCGCGGCTGCGCGCCGGGTGTGGCATACCACTGGGTATAGTGCGACATCAAATTACCTTCCTTGCCAATTGTCTGAGCGTATTCAGCGCAGCGCAAAAATCCAGTTGCTCGACCTGCGCACTAAGTTGTTGATAACGCGGATCTGCCGCCAATAAACGGGCGGTCAGGTCCAGCGCCGATAAATGTTGTTGTTGCAATGCAAGCTCCAGTTGCTGCAACAATTCAGCCTGCGCCGGTTGTTCTGACTGTGTAAATGTCACCGGGTTCAGTGTTGCCTGCGCCGGCTGCTGCGCAGTAAATTCAGCCCAGCAAAGCCGGAACTGTTGCAGGCTTTGCTCCAGCAGCGGCTGTAACGCCTGTATATCTGCCGGTATGCCCTGCTGCAGTTGTTTCCCCGCAACCCTGAGTGACTGTGCCAGCTGTACAGCCCCGAGCGTTGCGACCACCCCCTGTAAAGTATGTAACACTGCACGGCGGGCGTTATTGTCCGCAGCCGCTGCATACATCTCACTTTGCTGATGCCATTCCTGTGGCAGACGTTGCCAGGCCTGATACAACAGCTGACTGTTACCCCCAAAACGCGACAACAACTGCGGTAGCGGCTGCAACAGACCATCACTGGCTGACCCGGTGCAGCTGTTGTCCTCGGCTGGTACAGGCATTTCCCGGCCACACAACGCCAATAACTGCGGACATAAAGTCCTCAGATCAATAGGTTTGGCAATATGGGCATTCATGCCGGCGGCTTTACAGGCTATCTGGTCATCGGCCGTGGCATTGGCCGTCATCGCCACCACCGGCAATTGTGCAGCGCTATACAGCTGCCGGATTTGCCGGGTCGCTGTTAGTCCATCCATCCCCGGCATTTGCAGGTCCATCAATACCAAATCAAAATACTGCTGTTGCACCAGCGCCACTGCAATAAAACCGTCGACCGCTAGCGTGATGCGGGCGCCGGC